>JALZHU010000009.1 GCA_030860695.1 Actinomycetota bacterium | reverse complement strand
CATAGTCTGAACCTGCAACGGCCGCCATGTATTCTCGTTGATCCTCACAAATCACGTGAATACCGCAAGGTGGCCGTTGCTCATGTCAGCGACACGCCACTCAATCGCGGACTTCTGAATAACGCTCTGCCGCTCGGTGGGCTGATCCACGAATATGCCGACGTCCGCATGACGCGGATGACCTGTTCGGCACCCACAGCGTTCCGGTGGGCGCCCGGTACTTACTGCCATAGATCCGGCGATAGTCGACAGGGCGGGTGCACCCAAGCGTTCCGCCATCATCTGGAGCGTTCACCCGTCAGGGTCTGTCCGAGACTTTCTCCAGTGTGTTGATACTGACGTGCGGCCAGATGATACGTCCGGGCTGGCCGTCGGTGCGCGGGAAGAACTCAAGGTTCACTATTTGCAGGTACTGTAGACGCAACCTCGGAATAATCCCGCCAAGCCTCTGGATCCAGAACGTGGAATTCATGGATGCGGCGTCGGCTTGCCTCTCGATGAACGGGATATTGCTGACGCCGCCTGACGCGGTTGTCGTGTTCATCTCCAGGATAGTGGTCGTCCGCACGTTAACGCCTTGGTTGTCCCGCTCCAACAGCCGATGCGGCTCTACCGGGTCGAAGCCCGGGAAGCCGGGTATGGCGAACACCCCGACGAAGGGGTTCTCATGGAAAAACCGGTAGGGCTCCAAGTAGGGGTTGGTCAAATTCTGGTTTACACCGATTGGCAGTCCGTTGACCGCTGGTATCTGCGCGACTCCGTTCACCTCGGAGCTGGTTCCCAGGGCCAGGACCGAGTTGCCGTGGGGGATGCTGGCCAACCGGCCCACGTCTATCCCGTCGTTCAAGTTGATCATATTGAGGAACAGCCCGGGTTCATGGTGAATGGCGAGGCCGGGCGCCCCGGCCACGTTACTTCGTGGGCGATCAACCACGGCAACCTGACGGATCACCTGTTCGTAGTCCAGTGTCACAATCAGCTGGTCGGTCGGCTCGGTCTGGTTGTCGTTGACGCCTCGGTTGGGCACGCGCTTGTCCACGAGGGTGAAGTTGAGGGTCTCGGTGTACTGGTTGAGCAGCAGCCGGTAGTTGAGGGTACCCGGCCCGGTCCGGGCGAACGGCAGAGCGATCATGTTCCAGCCGTTAGCCGTGCTCACCCACCTCCCGGGCAGGTCCCGAAGCGGCCCCAGGTCTTCGTCGCCGGCCCGAGCAATCTCCTCGATGACGCGGTCTATGCCCACTAGCCTCTGAAGACGCCTGTCATCTTGCGTGGCAGTCAATGTTTCTCCTCCTTGTCAGACCCGCCTGAACGGCACTGTTGCATCGAGGCGAAGAGCGTCCTCGCCGCGCACCAAGCAGGAAGGCAAGACCCTTCAAGTGCCCAGTCCAACCCCAATAAACCGGACATTTAAGGGCCTCTCGCATGGCTCTTAGGCGAGCGGGTGGAGCAGGTCGGGTGGGCCGATCGCTCGATGCAACAGTGCCTGTTAAGTGAAGAGGAGGGGCGGACCCGCGGAAATACACGGCGGCGACTAGGGCGACGGACTCGCCGAACCTTGCGGGGTTTCAAAAGTCGGCCACGGTGGTGACCTGTGGTGATCGAGGCTTCCGTCGCTGGGAGATGATCGCGCATCGTGTCCCTACGCCTGATCTACCTGATCTTCATCCAGCTTCTCAGCTGGCTGTTGCTCCTCGCTCGTTCATCGGCAGCCAAGGACGTGGAGTTGCTCGTCTTGCGCCACGAGGTCACCGCGCTTCGCAGAAGGCACCGTTGCGTTGGCGGATGACCTGCTTGGGCAGACTGGGTTGATGCGTCGATGCCCTGCCCGAGTGCCAGCACCGAGGTCTGGGTTCGCTGGGTTCCGATTCCCACCGGATGTGATCATGATTGCAGTGCGCTGGTACCTGCGCTATGCGCTGTCTTACAGAGACGTGGAAGAGCTGCTGGCTGAGCGGGGTATCGAGGTCGATCAGGTCAAGACTTCTTCATACACTATGAAGTGACCTGGCAAGAGGCGATCAGACAGTATCGCCGAGCCCAACGCACCGCCGGTCGCGCTCAAACTTTCTGCTCCGCACGTGGACATGCGGCGCTCGCTCGCTGGCTGGCAACCATCGGCGGTTCGAGCAATTGTCAAGACTTGTGGATGAAGATTATTACGCGGCGTTGTGACGGGTTGATTCGAGGCGGTGGGCGACTGAACAGGGGTGTCGTCGGCGGTTTGGGTGGCCTGGAGTACGGGGTCGCGTTCAACGAGCTTGCCGCATTCGAAGCGGGTCCCGGCGCGGACGAGCGCGACGAGGTGGGGTGCGTTGATGGCGCGCCAGCGTTGCTGGGCGGCGTCGGTCAGCTTGAATGCCATGGCGATCCCGGCGGCCTTGGAGTCGGGCCCCTTGGTGACCTTGGTCCGGTGCCTGACCGTGGCGAAGGTCGACTCGATGGGGTTGGACCTTCCATAAACGCGGTGGCGTGATCGGCGACCCACTGGCGAAACGATCGCGGCGCCGATTTGAGGATGTCGAATACCGTAGAGGTGATGAACGCCGGCCTTCCCATCGTTGCGCCCCATGCGGCGAGCAGCATGTCCACGACCGGGCGCGGCCAGCTTCCCTTTGTCTCGCTTCGAAACTCGTCCGGTGACAGCTCCTCAAATTTGATCCGACGCCCCAAGACGTCACCGATGATGCTCACCTGCTCTGCCTGACTCAGTGACTCGGGGCCCGTGAGGACGTAGTCGCCTCCAGCATGTCCGTCCTGATACAGGGTCCGCGCCGCGACGGCTGCCACGTCGCGGTCATCGACGGGTGCCGTCTGGGCAGCGCCGTAAGGCCACCGGATGACACCGTCGGTGCGAATCGCGGTCGCCCACCAGAACAACGCGTTCGACGCGAACATCCCCGGCCGGATGATCGTCGACTCGAGCCCGGCGGCCACGATGAGCCGCTCAATATCGGCGTGGAGCACCGCCATGGGATTCGGTTGCTGGAAGAAAGGGTGCGGGGTCTGGTGTGGTGAGGAGAGAAAGACGACACGCCGCGCGTAGGTTACAAGACGCTCGACAACTGCCGCAGCAGTCGTCGGCGGGGCGGTCCAGACGAGGAAGACGGCACTGACACCTCGCAGTCCTGCGTCGAGCGATTCGGGCACGGTGAGGTCGCCGGTGACGACTTCGACGTTCGCTGGCAGCGTCGCCGCCGCCTCGAAGCGACGCGTGAGGGCACGGACCGCCACGCCCGCGTCTATTAGTAGGTCGACTACGACGCGCCCAACCCGGCCGGTCGCTCCGGTGACGAGCACCGGAGGCACTCGCGTCCGTGTCATGAGGACCTCGACGTCGTCCGTGGTAGGCGCACGGAGTGAATCATGCATCTTCCTGGGAGCGAATGAAGATCATTACGCGGCGTTGTTGACGGGTTGATTCCAGGCGGCGGGCGACTGAACAGAGGTGTCGTCGGCGGCTGGGTGGCCTTCGAGTACGGGGTCGCATTCCACGAGCTTGCCGCATTCGAAGCGGGCCCCGGCGTGGACGAGCGCGACGAGGTGGGGTGCGTTGATGGCGCGCCAGCGTTCCTGGGCGGCGTCGGTCAGCTTGAATGCCATGGCGATCCCGGCGGCCTTGGAGTCGGGCCCCTTGGTGACCTTGGTCCGGTGCCTGACCGTGGCGAAGGTCGACTCCATCGGGTTGGTCGTGCGCAGGTGGATCCAGTGCTCGGCCGGGTAGTCGTAGAAGGTCAGCAGTTCTTCCACGTCGTCGGTGATCTTGGCGGTGGCCTTGGGCCACTTGGCGTCGTACAGCTCGTCGAAGGCGCGGACGGCGGCGCGGGCGTGGTCGTTGTCCTCGGCGTTCCAGATTTCGGCCAGGGCCTTCTTCGCCCCCGGGTGCGCGGACTTCGGCAACGCCGAGAGTATGTTTGCGGTCTTGTGGAACCAACACCTTTGGGCCCGGGTCTCGGGGAAGACCTCGCCCAGGGCGGCCCAGAACCCCAGCGCGCCGTCCCCGACGGCCAGCACTGGGGCGCGCATCCCGCGCCGCTTGGCGTCCCGCAGCAGGTCCGCCCAGGATCCTTCGGACTCCCGGTAGCCGTCGGCCAAGGTGATCAGTTCCTTGCGGCCATCGGCGCGCACCCCGATCAGCACCAGCAGACACAGCCGTTTCTCGTCCAGGCGGACGTTGACGTGCACGCCGTCGGCCCAGCAGTACACGTAGTCCACCCCGCTTAGGTCGCGGGCCTGGAAGGCCCTGGCCTCCTGCCACTGGGTGGTCAGCCGGGTCACCGTGGCCGCGGACAGGCCCGCCGAGGTGCCCAGGAACTGCTCCAGCGCGGGAGCGAAGTCGTTGCCGGACAGGCCATGCAGGTACAACAGCGGCAGCACGTCGGACACCTTCGGGGACTTACGGCACCACGGCGGCAAGATCGCCGAGGAGAACCGCTTCCGCTGACCAGTCGCCTCATCGACCCGCTTGTCGTTCACCCGCGGCGCGACCACCTCTACCGCCCCCGCACCCGTGACCAACTGCCGCGGCTGGGCGTGCCCGTTACGGACCACCAGCCGCCGGCCCTGCTCGTCCAGCTCGTGGGCGTGGGCGTCGATGTAGGCGGCGACCTCGGCCTCCAACGCCGCCGCCAGCATCCGCCGAGCACCCTCCCGGACGATCTCGTCCAGCAGCGACATCGACGGGCTCGCCGCGCCGTCCGAGTCTCCAACCGCCACGTTAGGCACTACCGTGAGCATGGGCGTACCTTCCCGACCGACGCGTCAACGTCGGCCTGATCGAGGACTACACACTTCCGATCATCCCGGGAAGGTGCGCCCACTCACGTCACCCCGCCGGGGATGTCATCCACAGGTCTCGATCATTTCTCCGGCGGTTCCCGAACGCGGGGGCTCTACCCAGTCCCATTCGGTAGAGGAGGGCCTCTACCCCGGTAGACCCTCCAGTAATGGGCCTGACCTGCACAGTAGCGGGGATATACCCCTGCCGGTGCTTCGCCCTGCCCCTCCCCTCTACGGCGCTCTCAGACGAGCAGAGAGAGACTCCATCCAACGATGACAAAGCAAGGTCCAGCGCCCAGGCGGAGGTGCGCCGCGAGGACCACTCCGATGAGCTGACGGTCACAAAGAGTTACAGGGACCCCGGCAGGGAGGCAGTCGGGGAGGCAGGGAGTTCTCCCTGTCCGCCTCCCCGCCTTGCCTCCCCGCTCTGAGCTGCGCCGATACCGGCCAGGGAGGCAGACACCTGCTTCCCTGAGGTCCAGAGAATCCCCAGATTTCTCGGCGAGACGACATCGGAACGCACCTCCCTCCCTCACTGTGTCGACCACCCTGCCGATCACGCCGACTCACCACTCCGTGACGGCCAGCAGCGCGACGCAGCGTTCTACCGACGTGCCCCAGCACGTGGAAGCGCGGGAAGTATTGGCGAGGTAGATCCGAGCTTCGTCTCGGTCGCCACTGACCGTGAGGACTGCCGCGAGATCAACACGGCACGCTCTGTCAGTGCGGGCCAGCGATGGATGTAGGCGAGCGGACGATGGTGGGAAGCACTGCGATGCGTGGGGCCGCCGAAGCAAACAGGGTAGGGATCGAACCCCGAACCCGCTGATTCTCGGACGGCTGTTTCGGTTGGTTGCGGATAGATACGATGACCTCGCGTTTCTCGATGCTGACCGCTGAACTTCTGCGGTTGTTTCGGTTGTTAGTCGTCATTAAGTGACCGAAAAGTATCCAAATGATCATGAGGCAAGCGTAGCCTGCACGCTCCCATCAACCCGGTGCGGCGACGTGCCGGTGTGTATCGGCCCGTGCGGACCGTTCGCGTCGCTTCCGCTGACGGCTCGCAGACGATGATCACGCCAAGTCACAGCCTGGAAGGCGGCGCCCGAGGCGTGGTCGACCTGAAGCTGGTCGTCTCTATTGGGTTGGCCGGTCGTGGGTTTGGTTGGGGTGTGGCGGTGGGTGGGATGCTGTCGATTGTGCCTGGAGTGCCGCGACGGGTGTTCGTGAGTCACACATCGGAGCTGCGGCGGCTGCCCGCGGAGCGGTCCTTTGTGGCGGCAGCGGAGCGGGCGGTGACTCGGGCGGGAGATGCCATTGTCGATATGGCGTATTTCGGGGCCCGTGACGAGCCGCCTGCGCAGGTATGTCGCGATGTGGTAGCAGCCGCTGATGTGTATGTGGCCATCGTCGGGTTTCGTTATGGCTCACTGGTGCGTGACCAGCCGGAGCTGTCCTACACCGAGCTAGAGTTCCAAGCCGCCAGCGAGGCGGGTAAGCAGCGGCTGGTGTTTCTGATCGATGACCAGGCGCAAGGACCCAAAGACCTATTTGTTGACCGCGAGCACGGCGATCGGCAGGAGGCTTTCCGGACCCGGCTGGCCAATAGTGGGCTGACCACAGCGACGGTGATCACGCCCGACGGGTTGGAGACGGTGCTGTTCCAGGCGTTGGTGGGGCTGCCGCGGGCTGGCTCCGGGCTTGCTCCGGTGGGGCGGGTGTGGAACGTGCCAGCTCGGAACGTATCTTTCACTGGCCGTGACCAGCTTCTGATCAACCTGCGCGCCGCGCTGTGCGCGGGCCGATCGACGGTAGTCCAAGCCGTGCACGGCATGGGTGGAATCGGTAAAACCACGCTGGCCATCGAGTACGCCCACCGCCACTGGGCTGACTACGACGTGGTGTGGTGGGTGGCATCGGGAAAACCGTCGTTGATCCCGGGCCGGTTGGCCGAACTGGCCCGCGCGCTGGGCTTGGTCGAGCCCACTGAAACGGCGGGGGTGTCGGTGTCGCGTCTGCTGGGCGCGTTGCAGGATCGGGACCGCTGGTTGTTGATCTACGACAACGCCGAACAGCCCCGCGTACTGGCTCCCTTCCTCCCCGGTGGCGCCGGCCACGTGGTGATCACATCTCGGCACCCGGACTGGCACGAGCTGGCCACGCCGATGCCGGTGGATGTCTTCGACCGTGGCGAGTCGGTCAGCCTGCTACGCCAGCGGCTCCCGCAGCTGACCGCAGAGGATGCCGGTCGAGTCGCGGATGCACTGGATCATCTGCCCCTGGCACTGAGCCAAGCGGTCGCCTACCTCCATGGAACCGGGCTCAGCGCAGACGCCTACCTTGCGCTACTGACCCGCCGGTCCACCGCAATCCTGGACCAAGGCACGCCGCCGACCTACCCGGTGTCGTTGGCCGCCAGCCTGCACCTAGCGTTCGACCAGCTCGCCGACGACGACCCCGCCGCCCTGGGACTGCTGAGGTTGGCCGCGGTGCTGGCTCCCGAGCCGATCCCCTTCACGCTGTTCACGGCCCACCCCGACCGGTTACCCCCACCGCTTGGGGCGGCAGCGGGTGACCCCGTGGCCTTCGCCGGGATCACCGGACTGGTGCGGCGCCGGGCGCTGGCCCGGGTGGGCCCCGATGGCCTGCAGGTCCACCGGCTCGTGCAAGCCATCCTTCGTGACAGGCCCGCCAGCACCCCCGCTGACGAGGACTTGACCACGGTCGCCCGCCGCCT
This sequence comes from Actinomycetota bacterium, assembly GCA_030860695.1. Lineage (GTDB taxonomy): Bacteria > Actinomycetota > Actinomycetes > Mycobacteriales > Pseudonocardiaceae. Next base: position 51,441 of record JALZHU010000009.1, on the reverse strand, counting down.
GTTGCAGCTCACCGTGCCGGCTGACCCGTGGCACAACCCGGCCAGCTGGCCAGCCTGGCGGCAGTTGCTGCCCCACGTGCTGGCCGTCACCGACCCCACTTACAGCACCGAGCCCACCAGCAGCGACGTCCCGTGGCTGCTCGACCATGCCGGGACCTACCTACACACCCGGGGTGAGACCCGCCCGGCCCGGACACTGTTCGAATACGCCCGTCACCTGTACCGGGGCCTGCTCGGCGACGACCATCCCGATACCCTTTCCTCGGCCAGCAACCTCGCACGCGTACTGCGCGGGCCCGAGTTCGAACGGGCCTGCGAGATCGACGAGGACACCCTGGCCCGCCGTCGGCGGGTGCTGGGCGACGATCATCCCGACACGTTGTCCTCGGCTAGCAACCTCGCCGTCGACCTCAGCGCGCTGGGTCAATACGAGCGGGCTCGCGAGTTGCACGAGGACACCGTGACCCGCTACCGCCGTTTGCTGGGTGACAACCATCCCGACACCCTGTCCGCGGCCCATAACCTCGCCAACAACCTGCGGACGCTGGGTGAATACGAGCGGGCCCGCGACCTGCACGAGAACACCCTGATCCGTTGCCGTCAGGTGCTAGGTGATGACCATCCCGACACCCTGACTTCGGCTCACAACCTCGCACGCACGCAGGGAAACCTTGGTGAGCACGAGCGAGCCCGCGACCTGCTTCAGGACACCCTGATCCGACGCCGACGGGTAATGGGCGACGACCACCCCCATACCCTGATCTCGGCCCACGAACTTGCCGTCGAATTGAGCGCGCTAGGTGAGGACGAGCGAGCCCGCGACCTGCACCAGAACACCATGACCCGTTACCAGAGGATATCGGGCGACGACCACCCCGACACCCTTCGTTCGGCCCACAGCCTGGCACGCGTGCTCCGCGCGCTGGGTGAGCAGAGACAGGCCCGGGACCTGGAGGACTGGATCACACACCAACGCCGGGCTTGACCTCGCGTTTGGCTGGTGAAGGGTATGGAGCCAGCGACGGGAATCGAACCCGTATGGCCAGCTTGGAAAGTTGTGCCCACTACGCCGTCAAAGGCCTCGATCGGCGTCAGGCCGGGTCACAAGTGTCCGCTGTTGACCGTGGTTAACCGTCCTTTGGCACGCTAATGGCACACGCGGGGTGCTAGCCCGCTGCTAGATAGGGGTAAGGAGGTGGGTATCCCGTCGCGTCGGCGAGCTTGCCTGGAAAGCAGGTCTGGGGTCGGGGTCCAGCTGGAGCACCCGACGCGCTGAACGAGCTGGACCCCCAACCCCAGACCTGCTATGCCTCCGGCGTCGACGCGACGGGATACCTGCTCCCTTGGTGACCCACCAGTCTCGTATGCGGTCCTGAGATCATCCCGGAGTGGAGGCCCGCCGGAGGCGCGTGTATTCATCAAGAGCTCGGGAACTACATGACTCGGGCAGAACAAAGCTGTTGAGCAGCGGCTTCGGCTGACCGTGATTAGCCGTGAAAGACCGTAAGTGTCTCCCGTGTAGGGCACGCAGAGGGCATGAACTTCATGCTCGCTCGTCTGCCAGCTCGACCCTGCTCTGACCCGCTCCCTCGTCCTGGCCGCTGTGCTCGTCGTGGTGACGGGGGCAAGGGTGGCGCTAGCGCCATCGCATGCGACGCCGATAGGCGCCCTTGCGGCCGGCACCACGACGTGGATACTGATCGGGCGAGGGAACGGCGCTCAGCGCCTCAATCCACTTAGTCATGACGGGCCGTGAAAATCACAGGCATCCCTTACGTCGGGGAGCGGGCCTTCGCGACGCGCAGTTGCGCGCAGGTCGGCTGCCGGATTGGGAGGATTACGTCACTCAGTAAAGCTGGGAGTCGGATTGTCGACCTTCCACTTTCAGGACTCGGGATAGATGGTTTGCCGAGTAACGCTTATGTGCGTGACGTGCATCGCCCGGTTGTCTGGATCGGTCGTCCGGAGAGAACGTCGTGCAGCCACTGGATGGCTATCGGCTGGGCTTCAGTGTCGGTGAGCCCGTGCGTGCCGGGGTAGTAGTCCAGGCGGGTGCGGACCCCTTGCCCGCACCACTCGTGGTGCAGGGATTGGCCTTGCTTGAGCGGGACGAGCTCGTCGAGGATGCCGTGGTATTGGTACCACGGCACCTGCGGGGCCGGCTGGTTGGTAAGCCGCTCGGCCTCGTACACGGCTGCGACGCTGGGCTGGTCGAGGAACTGTCCCAGCGACCGACCGGGCTTGAAGTAGGTATTGAGGTCCTTGAACAGAAACGTGATCAGCAGGTCCAAGGTGCACTGCTGCTTGGCCGTGGCCACCGCTGCCCTTCCCTCGGCATTGAGCTCGCGGCTGAACGGGAACTGTGTCAAGTAGGTCACCTCGTTGCCGATCAGTGACGCCAGCGCGAAGCCGGCTCCAATGTTGCGGTTGTTGAACTGCACGAGCCCTTCAGTGTCGACAGGTATGCCGCCGGAGGCACTGGCGACCAGGTGCAGCTCGGGTGCATAGCGGGGCTGGATGGCGGTCGCCCACGCCGATGCCCGACCACCCTGGGAGTAGCCCCAGACGACCAGCGGCGCCCCGGCCTCCAGGCCTGCGCCGGGGACCTGCGCGGCGGCCCGCACGATGTCCAGAGCAGCATGAGCCATGTCTGGTCCGACGAGATAGCTCGGGGTCGCCCCGGTGGTGTACCCAACATAGTCAGTCACGACCACGCCCCAGCCCTTCTGCAGCGCCATCGAAATCTTGCCCGCCTCGTTCTCGGTCCCGGCGACCAGCTGCCGGGAGGGCGCACACTGCGGCCCGAGGCCGTGGGTTCCGACGGTCAGGGTAAGGATGGGGCGCGGGGTAAGGATGGGGCGCGGGCCGTTCTGGGTCCACGCCGTGGTGGGGGTCAAGACGGTGCCGGTGACTGGGACGTCGCGGTTGCGCGCATCGCGGGAGTGGTACATCACCGTCCACGCGTTAGCCGCAGGTGCACCCAGACCCAGATTGACGCTGCTGTTGGCGTAACGAATCAGTTGCCCTGGTCTACCCTCCGGTAACGGAGCCGGAGCTTGGTAGAAGTCGGACTCGGTCGTGGCCAGCGCGGCCGTGACGACCGCGGGCGGGACAACGGCGATCCCGACGAGCGCGGCGACCAGCGGCAACAGAACGCGACGCCATCCAGAACACCGACGAAACAGCACACGGCCCGCCGCTGGCGCAGGGACCGTGGCGGTAACCCTTCCCTCGCCATGCCCGCCCGGCTCGGTCGGATCGGCTAACTGGGGCATGACATGACTCCTCCAGAGATGACGACATCGGCAGCGTTGGTGGGTCTGGGACCCGAGGATGTCCCGAGGTGAGTGTTGGGGATCAGGCGGTGTTGATGTGACTGCGCCGGCTGGTTCCGGCCTGAGCTGAACGCACTGCCCTGACTCGGTGGTAAGGCAAGAACGGGGGGACCGACGACGGCCCAGCCAAAGCGGCTCATGCAGCTCCCCCGAGTGCAACGGACCGTGACAAATATGTGTGCTGAGTAACGACCGCACGAAACCGGGGTGACGCCACGCCAATGAAGTCAACGAAGTCACAGCAACCGATCAGAGCAATGGAGTTACGGTCAGTGTTCGTGGGGCTACAAGGTGGCTTTGAACTCCTCGTCGAAGTGACTTATCTGTCGTCCACCGACCAGGATCGGGACGCGGTAGCGGGCTGGACGCGGGGCACCTGCGACTCCTCGGCCGGCTGTAGCCGGCAGGTCAGAGGCCTGCCGTAGATGGCACCCGCCTCTGCTCGTGGTGATCGGGACTGGGTTCAGATGGGCTCGCCGCTGCGCTACGCCACTCGGCAGGAGGCATTCCGCGCTCGGCTGTCCGAAAGCGGGGTGACCACAGCGACGGTCGCGACACCGGAGGAGCTCAGCGAGGCGTTGTTTGGGGGGTTGCGGGATTTACCGCGTGCCCAGTCGAAGGATGCGCCGGTGGGGCGGGTGTGGAATGTGCTCGCCCGCAGCCCGGTGTTCACTGGACGGGAGGAGCTGCTCACCGCGCTCCATGCCGCGTTGCAAGACGAGCGCTCGACGGCAGTGGTGCAGGCGCTGCTCGGGATGGGCGGGATCGGTAAGACTGCGCTGGCCGTCGAATATGCCCATCGATACAGGGCCGAGTACGACGTGGTGTGGTGGGTCCCGGCGGAGGAACCAACGCTGGTGGCCGACCGGCTGACCGAGCTGGCCCACGCGCTGGGTTTGGCGGCCGTCACCGATCCAGTGAACGCGGCGGTGGCGCGGCTGCTGGGGGCGCTGCGGGAGCAGGATCGGTGGCTGCTGATTTTTGACAACGCCGAGGATCCCGCAGCGCTGGCCCGGTATCTGCCCGGAGGTGGCGGGCACGTGGTGATCACCTCTCGCAACCCCGGCTGGCACGAGCTGGCCACCCCGGTGAGAGAGGTGGCGCTGGACTGCGCTGGGGTGAAGCCGCCGGTCTTCCATGGGGGGCGATGGACCTCACTCGTCGGCAGCTCCAGGTCGGTCAGGTCGCCATCGAGACGGCCACCGATGTAACTGTGCGGCCCTACCCAAAGTCTCGCGCAGGTATCCGCACAATCCCAATCCCGGACTTCCTCGTGCGGAAACTTGAAGCGCACAGGGACCTGACCGTGGGGGACACTGCCGGCTCCCAGATCGCTCGTCTTCCCTACCCGCAACGGCACGCCGTTACGACGGTCGAACTTCCGTCGCCAGGTCTGGAGGCCAGCGTTAGTCCGGGCCGGGCTGCTAGGAGAGGTGGCAGCAGTCGGCGATGCGTGGCAGGCCAGCTGGGTCAGCCAATCCGGAGCAACGCAGCACAGGACATTCCCCACCGAGCGGGAAGCGATTGAGTACATCGCCAGGCATGCGGTAGGAGGCCTGCGGTATCACGACCTACGACACTCTTACGCCACCTGGCTAGTGTCAGATGGTGTGCCGGTGAACGTGGTACAGCGGGTCATGGGGCACGAGCAAGCATCAACCACTCTGAATCGCTACACCCACACGCCTGACGACTACGGACAGCGTGTGAGAGCGGCTTTTGAGGGCTCCGCTCCCTTTTCGCTCCCTCCGACCAGCCAGCCGATCGGCGCAGAGAAGAGCAAGGAATCATGACACCCATTGCAACCTGGGCTTATGTACGTAGCCAACGTGGTGGAGACGAAGGGACTCGAACCCTCAACCCCCGCCGTGCAAAGGCGGTGCTCTTCCAGTTGAGCTACGTCCCCGGCTCCGGGCGCAGGGGGCGCACCAGTAACGACTCAGATAGTGGGAGTGGTGGCCTCACGCCAGAGATCTGCCTCTGCCCTGGCGGAGCGCTGACGTTGGACGAGGATCAAAGCAACCAGCCCAACGAGCAACAGCGGGATAATCTTCCTCACGACGAGTCTCCTCCTGCTACGTGGTTCTTCTTCCGTGGGCCTAGCTGGACTTGAACCAGCGACCTCATCCTTATCAGGGATGCGCTCTAACCGACTGAGCTATAGGCCCCCTACGACCCGGCGAGGTTACCGCACGGGCCCACCGGGGCCCAACACCGCGCCGAAGAACCGCTCGCGGGTTCGAGCATCGGCACCGAAGAACCGCTCGCGGGTTCGAGCATCGGCAGACTTGCACGTCAGTCCGGTTCCGACAGAGTGACCTCAACCCCGCCGACGAGGTCTGCCGCTATGTTGTAGACCAGCGATCCCACGGTGGCCAGCGCAGTCATCAGCACGATGTTCACCAAGCCGACCACGAACGCCACCCCGAACACCCGTCCACCGCTGATCAACTCCGTGTACGCTTGGGGGTCGTTCACCGCGGTGAGGTCGGAGTAGGTGCCGTTGATCTGGTCCCATACGCCCATCCCGGCGAGCACGCCGTAAAGGAGCCCCACGGCCACCATCCAGACCAGGAACCCGGCGATTGACAGCACCAGCGACAGCTTCAGCACCGACCATGGCTCAAGCCGCTGCAGCTGCAGGCTCGTCCGTCGCGGGACCCGGGCCGGTGGAATCCGGGTGCTCGGCGGAGGGGCGGGCAACACCCGCTGCGGCGTATACCCTCCGGTGCGCACTGTGGGCGGCGGGAAATCCGGATCCGCCGCTTGGCTTGATTGATGCTCGATCGACCCTGGCGGGATGTTCATGGTCGCGCCTTCCGCGATGGGGGGACCGACGCCCGGCGAGAAGCCGTAGGCACGGGCGCTTCCCGGCTGCCGCTTGGCCTGCTCGCGCACCGCGCCACGGGAGTGCTCGGGCGCCCCTACCCGCAGCCTCACCGTCTCGGGATCCCCGTCGCCCTTGGTGGTCCGCTGGCGCTGCTGTGAAGCGGAGACTGCGGGGTTCGCGCCGTTACCCGAGAGGTCTTTCTGGGCTGGTTCCTTCTGGGTTGGCTCTCCGGCGGCGGTCTCGGGTTCCTTCGACGCTACCTGGACCTCGGTCTGTTCAGCGTTCTCCGGCCCCGTCACGACTCACCCTTCGTCGGTGTACCACCGGCGTCCGGGTCGCCGGCCTCTTCGGCGTTGCGTGCGACAGCCACCAGGCTCGACCCCTCGCCAAGGTTCATCAAACGCACCCCCTTGGTCTGCCGGCCTGCCTTGCGTACCTCCTTGGCGGTGGTGCGGATGACCCCGCCGGTGGAGGTGATGGCGTACAGCTCGTCGTCGATGTCGACGACGAGTGCTCCGACGAGCTTGCCACGTCGGCGGTCGTACTGGATGGTCAACACACCCTTGCCGCCGCGTCCCTGCACCGGATAGTCGTCGATCGGGGTCCGTTTGGCATAGCCGCCCGCGGTGGCGACCAGCACATAGCGCCCTGGGTGCACCACGGCGATGGACAGCAACTCATCACCGTTGTGAAACCGCATCCCGTACACCCCCGACGTGGCGCGGCCCATCGGACGAAGCACCTCGTCGTTAGCCGAGAACCGGATCGACTGGCCCTGCGCCGAGACCAGCAGTAAGTCGTCATCGGCGGAGCACAGCACCGCCCCGACCAGCTCGTCACCGTCGCGCAGGTTGATGCCGATCAACCCACCAGCGCGGTTGGAGTCAAAGTCGGTCAACCGGCTCTTCTTGACCAGGCCGTCGCGGGTGGCCAGCACCAGATACGGCGCAGCGGTGTAGTCCTTGATCTGCATGACCTGGGTGATCTGCTCATCGGGCTGGAACGCCAGCAGGTTCGCCACGTGCTGGCCGCGGGCGTTGCGGTTGGCCTCAGGCAGCTCGTAGGCCTTCGCCCGGTACACCCGGCCCTTGTTAGTAAAGAACAGAATCCAGTCGTGCGTGGAGCAGACGAAGAAGTGCGCCACGATGTCGTCGGTTTTCAGACCCGCGCCCATGACACCCTTGCCGCCGCGCTTCTGCGCCCGGTACAGATCGGTGCGAGTACGTTTGGCGTAGCCGGTGCGGGTGATGGTGACGACCACGTCCTCGACAGCAATCAGGTCCTCGGTCGACACCTCGCCGTCGAAACCGGTGATCCTGGTGCGGCGGTCGTCACCGTATTTCTCAACGATCTCGGTCAGCTCATCGCGGACGATGGTGCGCTGCCGCTCGGGCTTGTCGAGGATATCCAGGTAGTCGGCGATCTCCCGCTCGAGTTCGGCGAGATCGTCGACGACCTTCTGCCGCTCCATTGCAGCCAGGCGCCGCAGCTGGGTCTCCAGGATGTAGTTCGCCTGGATCTCGTCGACATCCAGCAGCTCCATCAGTCCGGTGCGCGCGTCGTCCACCGTCGGAGACCGGCGGATCAGCGCGATGACCTCGTCGAGCATGTCCAGCGCTTTGACCAGACCGCGCAGCAAGTGAGCGCGTTCCTCGGCCTTGCGCAGCAGGTATTTGGTCCGCCGGACGATGACGTCGAGCTGGTGGCGCACGTAGTGCCGGATGACCTGGTCCAGCCGCAGTGTGCGCGGCACACCCTCGACAATCGCGAGCATGTTGACGCCGAAAGATTGCTGCAGCGGGGTGTGCTTATAGAGGTTGTTGAGCACCACCTTGGCGACCGCGTCGCGCTTGAGCGAAATCACGATGCGCATGCCGATACGGTCGCTGGACTCGTCGTTGATCTCGGCGATCCCGGTGAGCTTGCCGTCCCGGGACAGGGCGGCGATCGACTCGACGAGGTTGTCCGGGTTGACCTGGTAAGGCAACTCGGTGATCACTAAGGTCGTGCGCCCCTTGGTGTCCTCCTCGACTTCCACCACGCCACGCATCCGGATCGAGCCTCGACCGGTGCGGTAGGCGTCGGCGATGCCGTCGGTGCCGACGATGAGTCCATGGGTGGGAAAATCGGGACCCTTGATCCGCTCGATGAGTGCGTCGAGCAGAGTTTCGTCGTCGACGTCGGGGTTTTCCAGCAAATAGACTACGCCCGCGCTGACCTCGCGCAAGTTGTGCGGCGGAATATTCGTCGCCATTCCCACGGCGATTCCGGAGCTGCCGTTGACAAGCAGATTCGGGATCCGGGATGGGAGAACTATGGGCTGCTGGGTACGCCCGTCGTAGTTCGGCTCGAAGTCAACGGTATCCTTGTCGATATCCCGCAGCATTTCCATTGCCAGCGGGCTCAGGCGGCATTCTGTGTACCTCATCGCGGCCTGAGGGTCGTTTCCCGGGGAGCCGAAATTTCCCTGAGGGTCAACCAGCGGATACCGCATCGCCCATGGCTGAGCCATCCGCACCAGGGTGTCGTAGATCGCGGTGTCACCGTGCGGGTGGTAGTTGCCCATCACGTCGCCGACGACGCGGGCGCACTTGACGTAGCCCCGATCCGGGCGGAACCCGGAGTCGTACATCGAGTACAGCACCCGGCGGTGCACCGGCTTGAGCCCATCTCGGACGTCCGGCAGCGCGCGTCCAACGATCACGCTCATCGCGTAGTCGATGTAGGAGCGCTGCATCTCCTGCTGGATGTCGACCGGCTCGACGCGGTCTCCGTCCGGTGGCAGGGTGATTTCAGTCACGGAGCTTGGTTCCCTTCAGCGGCCACTAGGTGCGCGCAACCCACTCAGTCTATCGGTGCGCTATCACACCCCCCGGCCGGACGCGCGGCTGACCGTCCTGCGCTCTGATAGGGCGTGGCATATGATGCGGGCCTACTGCCGGTCAGATGACTTGAGATCTCGTTGCGCGGCAGCGAGGAGTAGGTCGCGCCGCTTGCTCTTCACCACGGTGGGTTCGCCCCTCCCCACATACGTCACTCTAGATAGTTAGGCACATATCCACAATCCGATCGCCGGTTTCACATATTCGGCGGTCACGCACATTAAGATCACGCTCAGCTGCGGTGACGCCCAGCCTGCGTCGCTCGGCTCTGGCGACACCGATGAGCTTCAGGAACATGTGGGTCTTCAGCATGAGCCAGAGGGTGGGGGCGGGGCTCACACCTGCGTCGTAGCGCTCACCCGGCGCGCCTGAACTGCCAACTCGCGAGATGTCGAGTCAGGGCGAGTCTCCAACGCCTGGATCATCGGAGCTAGACGATCACGAGCGCGCTGCGATCCCAGGCCAACGACCAGTGACAGAGCCTGGCGAGCCTGCGGGATGCCCGTAGAGGTCTCCCCTGCGTTGAGCGCCACGGTGGCCAGCACGATGGTGTCCAACGCGTTGCACCGCACGTCATAGCTAGGGCGAGTGCGCAGGGCGTTGATGACATCCGTGCGGGCAACGTCGTAGTCGGCCAGCTTGGCTGTCGTCGCTGCCAGCAGCCCATGCCCAGGGCCGTAGAAAGAGAAAAACGGTAGCGAATCGGGCGGATTAGCGTCAGCGAACAGCCTCCGGGAACGAGCGACCTGCTGCCTCGCGATGTCCGAGTGTCCTGTACTCAAGAAGGCGGACGCGCTCAGCCCGGCCAGCACAGCGGCAGCTTGGGGATCCCCATCCGGCTCGATGCCCGCCTCGGCGAGTTGCAGCATCTTCAGCGCATCGTTGGGCGCGCCGTGATGTTTCTCCATGTCCGCAGCACTGGCCAGGACAGCCGCCACCCGTAGTGGATCACCTGCAGCGAAGTCGAACGCCTTGTGCATGTGGTACCGGCAGTGATCGATCAGGCCCACGTCACCACTCGCCCACCCGGCCAAGCGATGCGTCTCGCTAACTGCATAGCGCATCTGCTGGTGCACCTCAGGGGCAGCGGAGGCGGACAGCAGCTTCTCCCCGGTGGTGGCTGTAGCAGCCAGAGCCTCGCGAGCAGCCATCCCTCCGGCCTCGCGGTCTAACACGTTGAGTCGTGAGACTGTCTGCTCAAACTGAGCAACATCTCCTGCACCGATGCGCTTCGGTGGAGACAGCATCACGTCGCGCAATGTCATAGGGTGAGGGTCTCCGAACACAGGAGCACCGAAGACGATCGCTCCTGCGATAGCCAGCAAGTTACGTCGCTCCACGTCTTCATCGACCTCCTCCCCAACTGGCGGGTCTGAAGACTCACTGATCCCATGGTACGCAAGGCCCATCAGCTCGCGAGGGATGTCGAGCCCGGTGCAGATGCGAACGAGCACGTCGTAAGCCTGTACCTGGCGGCCCTTGAGGATCTCCGAGACCTCGCTCTGACTCTGCCCGACCAGCTCCGCGATCGTGCGCTGAGGGATGCCCGTCTGAGTAAGCAAGCGGTACACCGTGCTGATGTCACGCTGAGCGAGTGCAGCTCGCATGGCTGGTGCGGTGAAGAGTTCATGGTCGAGCACGGGTGGGATGATACGTAGGTGGCCAACTCGTCGGCTGAACCGGCCAGCAACGTCAGCCGAGGATGACCGGACTCCGACCACAGCACCAGGGTGCGCTGCATCGTCGTCCGGTATTCATTCCAGGTGTGGCCGTATTCGTCAGCGAGGCCCCGCCAGCGCAGCAGTAACCGGTTGAACTCCGGCTGCGGCCAGTAGAGCAGCCCGGCCACGTCATAGTCATAGTTCGGCTCGCTACCGCCGCCTGGTCCGCGACTACGAACGACGCCCCGAACATCACGAAGCGATGGTGCTGTGGGCCACCGTCACAATCATGACCCGGCAACTGATCCGTACAACGGCCGGTGCACCGCCTCATCCCCGATGGGGCGGACCCCGCGCCGTAGCGTCAGCGCCCAAACAGCAAGATCAGCAAGCCGCGTGGATCATTTGTCAACAGGTTTTCAGAGCGGTGGCTCGTCCGGGCTTCTCAAGTACGGGCGCGGGGTAGGCAGCACTTCTTGTATTTCACGCCCGAGCCACACCAGCAAGGATGGTTGCGGCCAGGCGGCCAGGCGATCTCCCGGGGATGGTCAGCCAGATGGTGCGCGTAGTCCTGACGAACCTGTGGATCGGTGGGATCGCTGCCATTGTGATCCGCGTAGGCAGCCAGTTCATTGATGGCCCCGGCCAGCAACGCCAACCGCTGATGACCGGAATCCGACCACAGCACCAGGATCCGCTGCACCATGGTCCGGTATTGGTCCCAGGTCTGGCCGTATTCTTCGGCGAGTACTGGCCAGCGCATGAGCAGACGGTCGAACTCCGGCTGCGGCCAGTACAGCATCGCGGTGCTGTCATAGCCCGGTTCGTCAGCACTGAGTGCGTCGTGCACCGCATCCATCAGGCGGTCGGCGAGATGATCGTGTGCATCGTGCGGCAGATCCAGGTCGACGCGTACCCGATGCCGTTCCTGCATCAGCACGAACGCCACCACCGCGGCCTGCTCGTAGACTGGCGTCCCGCGCTCGGACTCCAGGGCCTGCCGGCGTTGCAGCGCCGTCGCCAACGCCTCGGTCAGCCACTGCTCGGCGATCGCGGCCCGCCCGCCTGCGTCCAACGCCGCGCTGATGTAGGAGACAGCGTCGGCGTCCTGCGACAGCAACGGGCGCAACGCCGTGAGCTCGGCCATCGCCTCATCCTCACGACCAAGCCGCAGCAACAATCCAGCACGGAATGCTCGCGGATAGTTGTAGTCCTGATCACCATGGCTGCGGTACGCCTGGACGGCCCGCTCGGCCAGCGCCAGAGCGGCCGGCAGATCCCCGTCACGGTCGGTGATCTCAGCGGCCAGGATCAGCACATAGCCCGTATCGGCCTGGTCGGCCACCAGCCCCTGATCGACCGCGTCGACCAACTCGGCAGCGACGCCAAGCTCCTGATCACTGAACGAGCAACCGATCTTGTCAAGATCGTTGGTGGTGAGTAGTCCTGTCGATGGCATGGGGCACCGTACCGCCGTCATGGCAATAACCCGGGGAACCTGGCCGTCAGAGCAGGTAGATATCCGAGTAATTCAGCGTTGCAGCGCGCGAGTGCTGAGCTGCGCGAGTGCTTCATTGATCTCGTCGAGATTGAAGCGCGCCGGATCATAGTCGATCGGCATCCATTCGCGATACATCTCGTGCTCTGGGTGCTTCTCGTCGCCCAGGGCGCGCATCAGCTCCTCGAAGCCCCACGGGCCGCCACAGTCCTCGGGTGGACAGGCGCGGCGCCCTGTCACACATAGAGGGTAGGTCAGCGCCGGATCAGCCTGGTCGACGGACTCCACCTGGATGTCGTGCCACCAGTCATCACCGAAGTCGTACCAGTAGGCGAACCGATCTCCGGCCTGCATCCTGGCCAGCGTCCGGCGTGTCTCGTCCCTGGTCTGGTCGAGCATGTGCTCGGGGTTGGCGTAGGACAGGCCGTTCACCTCGAACTGGTGCAGGTGACAGTCATCCCAGCCCATCGCAGCCTGGATGATCTGATGCAGCTGCGCCAGGCTGGTATTTGAGAAAACCTGCAGGCGTCGCCAGACGGGCGGCTTCATGTATCGCAGCGACACCTTGATCGTGTGAATGCTGGGTCGGACCGGCATCGGGCGACCCTATTGGTCGGCACTCAGCATCGCCGCATGGGGCTCCATCGCGGACTCCGGGCATGGCTGGGACACCGACCGGGCGGCGTGGGTGCGCGCACAGCGAACGGCATCACTCTGCACAAGGCGCTGGAGACCGCGTCAGGCTCGCTCAGTGGTGACGAACCGGTCGGTAACGGGACCGGCGTCTTGGTAGCCGGCACCAATTCGGAGCAGGATCAGAAGCTACTCTCAGCTGAATAACCACGGTTGACGGCGCGAGCCAACCCGACAGCGACACCAAAAACAATCGCAGTGAGGATGTTCGAGATGGTATTGGCCAATACCATCGCCCACACGTTACGACGGCCCATCCACGTCAAGAATCGAGACATCTTGATATCTTGTCGTCTCATGATACCCATGTCAACGTCGCGAAGCTATTGGGGCTAGACGTCGAGGAAGCGAACGTCCTTGGCGTTGCGGGTGATGAAAGAGCGGCGGGACTCTACGTCCTCACCCATGAGGACGCTGAACAGCTCGTCCGCTGTCGCCGCGTCATCCAGGGTGACCTGCAGCAGGACCCGGTTGGCCGGGTCCATTGTGGTCTCCCACAGCTCCTTGGCGCTCATCTCACCAAGGCCCTTGTAGCGCTGGACCGCGTCGTCCTTGGGCAGCTTGCGGCCCTCTGCGAAGCCGGCTTCGATGAGCCCGTCGCGTTCCCGGTCCGAGTAGGCATACTGCGGCTCCGTCCGCGGCCACTTGATCTTGTACAGCGGTGGTTGGGCGAGGAACACGTACCCGTGCTCGACCAGCGGGCGCATGAACCGGAACAGCAACGTCAGCAGCAGGGTGCGGATGTGCTGGCCGTCTACATCGGCGTCAGCCATTAGCACGATCTTGTGGTAGCGCAGTCTGGCGAGGTCGAACTCATCGTGGATCCCGGTGCCCAGCGCGGTGATCAGCGCCTGCACTTCGGTGTTCTTCAGCACCCGGTCCAGCCGTGCCTTCTCCACGTTGATAATCTTTCCGCGGATCGGCAGGATCGCCTGATACAGCGAATCCCGGCCGGACTTCGCCGATCCACCCGCTGAGTCACCCTCCACGATGAACAGCTCACTGTGGGACGGGTCGGTGGAGCGGCAGTCGGACAGCTTGCCCGGCAGACCGCCCAGATCACCTGCTGACTTGCGCCGCACCAACTCACGGGCCCGCCGGGCAGCCAACCGGGCCTGCGACGATGAGATCGCCTTATTGATGATCGTCTTGGCCTCGGTGGGGTTGCGCTCCAGCCAATCGATCAACCACTCGTTACAGGTGCGCTGGACAAACGACTTGGCCTCGGTGTTGCCCAACTTGGTCTTGGTTTGGCCTTCAAACTGCGGTTCTTTGAGCTTGACCGACACGATGGCAGCCAGGCCCTCGCGCACGTCGTCGCCGGTGAGCGCAGAGTCCTTGTCCTTCAGCAATTTCTTGTCTCGCGCGTACCGATTGACCACAGTGGTCAGTGCGGAGCGGAAACCCTCCTCATGGGTGCCGCCCTCGTGGGTATTGATCGTGTTGGCGAAGGTGTAGACCGACTCGGTGTACCCAGCATTCCACTGCATCGCGACTTCGACCTGCATACCGTCGCCACTGGCCTCGAAGCCGATCACTTTGCGGTGGATGGGGTCCTTGGAGTTGTTGATGTGCTTGACAAAGTCCTCCAAACCCCCGGGATAGTGGAAGATACGCTCCTTGATCTGAGCGGTCTGACCTTCGGCGTCCTCGGTCTCGTTGCTGCCGTTGACCCGCTGGTCGCGTAGCACGATGGTCAGGCCCTTGTTGAGGAAGGCCATCTCCTGCAGCCGCCGCGCCACCGTCTCGGCGTTGTACGTGGTGGTCTCGAAGATCCCTGGATCGGCCCAGAAGGTCAGCGTCGTGCTGCTCTTGCGGGTCGGTTCGCCCTTGCGCAGCGGGTGCACCGGCTTGGAGTCCTCGTAACGCTGCCGCCACACGTACCCGTCGCGGTGAATCTCCACCTCCAGCGCGCTGGCCAGGGCATTGACCACGCTCACGCCGACGCCATGCAGACCACCGGAGACGGCATAGGAGGCGCCGTCGAACTTGCCACCAGAGTGCAGCGTGGTGAGCACGACCTCCACTGCGGGCCGTCTCTCCACCGGGTGCATGTCCACCGGGATGCCCCGGCCGTCGTCGAATACCCGCACCCCGCCATCGGCGAGCAGAGTGACCTCGACCTTGGTCGCGTAGCCCGCCATCCCCTCGTCGACGGCGTTGTCCACCACCTCCCAGACCAGGTGATGCAGGCCGCGTTCCCCGGTGGATCCGATGTACATACCGGGACGCTTGCGGACGGCTTCAAGGCCCTCGAGGACGGTGATGGAAGACGCGCTGTAGTCGTTCTTCTTGGCGGCCACGGTCCTCGGTGTCTCCTTGCAGGTGTGATGCGGTGGCCCGACCGTTGGGAACTCTAAGGCGGTCGGCTGTGACACCGGGTCGGGCCGGCAGCGACTGCAACAGTGCCCGTCACAGGCCCGTCCACAGGAAACCCGCCACAGGACCGGGTGTCCCTTTAATTCTACTGGTCCCCGCTGACAGAAGCGGGTCAGGGACACCCCTCATCTTCTCGCAGCGCGACTATCTTGCGTCGGCGCAGGTCCGGGCGGCCGCGAAGCAGGGTTGTGGCGTCTGCCGGGCTCTGAGTCGCCCGGAGGGGCCGGCACGCCGGATTGAAACCGGAGGAGCCAGCACGCCGGATCCGAGTCAGCCGTAGGTGTCTCGGGGACCGCGGCCGCGGACATGCCGGGGACCGTGCACCCAGTTCGGTGCCGCCGGTCCCTGCACCCGCAGCCTGGTTACCACGCCCGGCCCCACTCCAGCGGTGATCCGGGCGATCAACTGCCGTTGCAGTAATCGAAGCTGGGTGGCCCAGGCCGTGGAGCTGGCCCGCACAGTAAGTTCCCCCTCCCGCAGCGACACCGGCTGGGCGTGCTCGGCGACCTCGGCGCCCACCAGCTGCGCCCACCGGCCGAACACCACACCCGCAGCCACCCGATCCGACCAGCCACGATCAGCAACCAACCGGGACGCCAGGCGGCCCAGCGGCTGTGGGTCCCGGTCATCCGGCCGGGCGCCAGACCAGCCGCGGCGGCGCCGAGACACTGCCCGCTGACCACCTGCCCTGCGCTGGTTACCTGACCTGCGTTGGGCGGCACGGGCGGACTCCAGCGCAGCACGCGCGATATCGGCACCTCGCGGCACGCCAGGTGAGTTCTGGGCTGGACCCTCGGGAGCATCGAACATCGACTTGTCCACACTATCCACAGGTTTGTCCCCAGCGCAGGAAGGCTCATCGGACACGGCGCACCTTCCCACCGTGTACATCGAACCGCATCCCCTGAAGTTCCTCGGGCACATCGGCTAGCACCGCCGCGGTGACCAGTACCTGCTCGGCAGCCAGCGCGACCTCGGCCAGCCGGGCCCGGCGACGGGTGTCCAGCTCGGCGAAGACGTCATCGAGCAACAGCACCGGCTCAGCACCGCCCGAGCGCAGCAACTGGTAGCTACCTAACCGCAGGGCTAGCGCGAACGACCACGACTCGCCGTGGCTGGCGTAGCCCTTGGCGGGCACCCTGCCCAGGCTGAGCTCCAGGTCGTCGCGGTGCGGCCCGATCAGGCAGACCCCGCGTTCAACCTCAGCCGACCGCACCCGGGCCAGTTGCGCCAGCATCGCCACCTCCAGCAGGTCGATATCGGCCTTGCCTGCCTCGTGCACCCCTTCCGGCAGCGCATCACCCAGGCTGCTGCGGTACTCGAGCTGGACCGCAGCAGACTCCGGGGCCACTGCGCGGTAGGCCGCAGCGACATAGGGCGCCAGCTCAACGACGAGGTCCAGCCGGGCACCGAGCAGCTCCGCCCCGTGCCGGGCGAGATGACCATCCCAGACGTCCAGGGTGCGCAGATCACCCGCCCCACCGCCGGACCGGCGCGTCGCGCCGGCGGACTTGAGCAATGCGACCCGCTGGCGCAGGACCTTGTCATAGTCGGCTTGCACGCCAGCCAGTCGGGGCGCACGCAAGATCAACAGGTCGTCGAGGAACCGGCGACGCTGCGCCGGATCACCTCGGACTAGCGCCAGGTCTTCCGGCGCGAACAGCACGCTGCGCACTACACCGAGCACCTCCCGCAGCCGCGGCACCGGGGAACGGTTGATCCTGGCCCGGTTGGCCCTCCCCGGGGAGATCTCCAGCTCCACGGTCAGCTCCCGGCCGGCGTGCACCACCGCGGTCCGCACAATGGCGCGCTGGGCGCCGTGACGCACCAGTGCAGCGTCAGTCGCCACCCGGTGTGAACCCAGTGTGGATAGATAGCCCAGCGCTTCGATCAGGTTCGTCTTACCTTGACCGTTCGGGCCGACTAGCACCGAAACACCGGGCTGTAAGTCGAGCTCGGCGTGCTCCCAGGAGCGGAAGTCGGTGACCGCAAGCTGGCGGATGTACACCGCAGCTACTGGGGATTTTCCAGGGCCGGATCGAGGCTGACCGCCTGTACGGCGTGCCCGCCGAACTGCTGGCGCAACGCGGCCACCGCACGCATCGCCGGCGAATCGGGCTGCCGGGAGGCGAATCGGGCGAACAACGCCGCGGAGATCACCGGTGCGGGCACCGCGTGGTTGATCGCTTCTTCGACCGTCCAGCGACCCTCCCCGGAGTCCTGCACCCAGCCGCGCAGTTGCGCCAGTTTGGGATCGTCGTCCAGGGCCGCTACTAGCAGATCCAGCAGCCAGGAGCGCACCACCGTGCCACGCCGCCATGCCTTGAGCACCGCGGGCACATCGGTGACCACGTCGGCCGCTTGGAGTAGCTCGAAGCCCTCGGCGTAGGCCTGCATCAGGCCGTACTCCACGCCGTTGTGCACCATCTTGGCGAAGTGCCCGGCGCCGACGCCGCCGGCGTGCACAAAGCCCTCTTCCCGGGGACCTTCGGGACGCAGCGCGTCGAACACCGGCATCAGCCGCTCGACGTGCTCGTCGGCACCACCAACCATCAGCCCGTAGCCGTTGCGCCGGCCCCACACCCCCCCGGACACACCACAGTCCAGATACCCAATGCCCTTGTTGGCGAGCAACCCGGCGTGCACCTGGTCCTCGGTGTAGCGCGAGTTACCGCCGTCGATGACGAGGTCGCCTTCGGCGAGTAACCCGGCGAGCTGCCGCACGATGTCCCGGGTCGGGTCGCCGGCCGGCACCATGACCCACACTGCCCGCGGTGTTGATAGGTGGTCGACCAGCTCGGCCAGCGAGGTGACGTCGCGGGTCTTGGGGTTGCGGGCGTAACCGACGACCTCGATGCCGGCGGCCCGCAGCCGGTCACGCATGTTGCCACCCATCCGGCCAAGTCCGACGAGTCCGAGCTGCACGGCGAGTCCTTCCATTGGTACGTGCCCCTACGGTAGCGGCGTGTCCCCGGTAGGTGCTGTTGCATCAACTGCACTGGGCATCCACCGGCTTGGTAGTGGGGGTTTTCTTTGTAAGAGAGAACATCAGTAGCAGTAGTAAGTGCTGTGGGCGGTGTGGAGGCCGGCCGTCTGTCCAGCTCCGCCGGTGCGGTGGGGTGTGGACGGCACAGGTGCGTAGTTCATGAAGCACACTTGCAGCAGTGGATGGTGGCAGGGTGCTGAGGTGGAATACACAGCGGTGCCCACCCATCCACAGAGTTGTCCTCAGGTGTGGGTGGATCGGTCGAGGATGGCCTTACGCCTGGGCGTTCCGGCGCTGCGCCCAGGCGTATCGGCCAACAAGCACTACGGTGCCGCACCGCGCTGCCCGGTGCATGAGGGTCCTCCCCTACCTGAACCCTGATACTGGCCCCAGTACGCGTTCCCGGGGTGGTCAGGAGCGGGCGCGCTGTTTGATCCGGGAGGTGAGCTCCTGCACCTGGTCATAGGTGCGGCGGCGTTCGGCCATCTCTTTGCGGATCTTGCGGTCCGCGTGCATCACCGTGGTGTGGTCCCGGCCGCCGAAGGTCTGCCCGATCCGGGGCAGTGAAAGATCGGTCAGTTCCCGGCACAGGTACATGGCAATCTGCCGGGCTTGCGCGACATGTTTGGTCTTGCCAGGTCCGCACAGGTCGTCAATGGTGACCCCGAAGAAATCCGCGACCACCGCCATGATGTTGGGTGCGCCGATCTCGTGCGCCTGATCGTCGGGGATGAGGTCGCGCAGCACGATCTCGGCGAGCTGGTTGTCAACCGGTTGACGGTTCAACGACGCGAATGCGGTGACCCGGATCAGGGCTCCCTCTAGCTCACGGATGTTGCGTTCGATCCGGGCGGCGATGAACTCCAGCACCTCGTCCGGCGCGGCTAGCCGATCGCCGGCGGCCTTCTTGCGCAGGATGGCGATCCGGGTCTCCAGCTCGGGTGGCTGGATGTCGGTGATCAGGCCCCACTCGAACCGGGTGCGTAACCGATCCTCCAGGGTGCCCAGTCCCTTAGGCGGGCGATCCGAGGAGATCACGATCTGCTTGTTCGCGTTGTGCAGCGTGTTGAAGGTGTGGAAGAACTCCTCCTGGGTGCCTTCCTTGCCCTCCAGGAACTGGATGTCATCCACCAGCAGCACATCGACGTCCCGGTAGCGGCGCTGGAAGGCGACCTTGCGGTCGTCGCGCAGGGAGTTGATGAAGTCGTTGGTGAACTCCTCGGTGGACACGTACCGCACCCGCATTCCGGGGAACAGCCGCTGCGCATAGTGCCCGACCGCGTGCAGCAGGTGTGTCTTGCCCAGCCCTGATTCGCCCCAGACGAACAGCGGGTTGTAGGCCCGTGCCGGTGCCTCCGACACCGCCACCGCAGCAGCGTGTGCGAACCGGTTGGACGCGCCAATAACGAAGGTGTCGAAGGTGTACTTCTCGTTGAGCCTGGTTTGCGAGCTCGACGGCCGGGTCGGCGCCGCGGTGGCCGGGCCCGCGAAGGGGGGCCAGATCTCGTGCACGGTGGCCAGCGCGGCGTCCTCCTCGCTTTGCTCGCCGGCGTCGGTGACCTCATTGGTGACGTGCCTGTTCGGCGGTGCGCTGCCTGGGCCGGAATTATCGGGTGCCGCGGTGGCGTGTGGTGGCAGCTGCGGTGGTACCGGGAGCGGGTGGTCGACCTTCACCGCTAGCGAGACCTGCCGGCCCAGGCGGCGGGATAGTGCGGCACTGATCGGCTCACGGAGGACGCGCTCGATGGCGTCCTTGGCGAAATCGCTGGGCGCAGCCAACAGGGCAGTGCCATCTAGCAGACCGATTGGACGCGTGACGCGCATCCAGGCGCGTTGCTGCGGCGACAGCGTTCCGGTGGAGAGCTCCCGAACAACCTCGTTCCACACCTGGCCGAGGTCGGTTTGCCGCTCTGACACCCGCTGACTCCCCTTCGGCCGGTGGTGGACTTTGCGGAGCTCTGGGCGTCCACAAGGTTGTCCACAGCTGTGTATGACGATGATCGCCGCACTACCCGGTCCCGACATGCCAACTTGCGGGTCGGCCTCCAGCTCTGCTCGGGTTCCGCAAGCTAACAAGCCTGGGGTGCTGCCACAAGAACCCTGTGTAAGCAAGCACCACCGATGTAACGGCGTGTCGCGCTGACAGTGACGCGGGACGCTGGTTTTGACGCCGCCGGTACCGGCCCCCTAGGCTCAGGCCGTCTCCCGCCCTCCGGCGGGCATTCTTGTGTGCCCGCAGCCCAGAAGGCTGCGGGCACACACCGAGCACCGGGAGAACAACAGCCGTGACCAAGGGCAAGCGCACGTTCCAGCCGAACAACCGTCGCCGCGCGAGGACCCACGGGTTCCGGTTGCGCATGCGCACTCGGGCCGGGCGTGCCATCATCGCTGCCCGCCGCCGCAAGGGTCGCACTGAGTTGTCGGCCTGATCGTTGGCGTTCCCGGAAGTTTTCGTTGCTGTCCGCTGCCACTCGACTGACCCGCCGCGACGACTTCGCGACGGCAATGCAGCGGGGCCGCCGCGCGGCGTGCGGCTCCGTCGTCGTGTACCTGGCCTGCGCTGGGGCTGTCGATACAGCGCCGCTAGTAGGCCCAAAAGTAGGCTTTGTGGTCGGTCGCACGGTTGGCGGCTCCGTGGTCCGGCACCGGGTGCAGCGCCGGCTGCGGCATCTGATGCGGTGCCGGTTGGCGGTTCTGCCCGCTGGAGCGCTGGTGGTGGTGCGGGCGCTGCCGGCTTCAGCAGGCGCGAGTAGCGCTGCGCTCGGTGATGACCTCGACGATGCGCTGCGACGTCTGATTGACTTCCCCACCGAATCCTGCCCCGCCGCGTCCCGCCCCAGCGCGGCAAGCCCCGGCAGCCGACGATGACGGTCCTGCTTCCCAAGACTCAAGTGACTGATCCAATTGGTGCGACTGGTCCGACCGGGCCCGGTGGTCCGGGTGCTGGTGCTTGTATTGCGGTTTTACCGCCGGTGGATCTCCCCGGCTCTGCCGCCTACTTGCAGGTTTTCTCCCAGCTGCAGTGCGTACGCGATCGAGGCGCTGACCGTTCATGGGGTACTGCGCGGGTCGTGGTTGACCGCGCGACGGCTCCTGCGCTGCGGACCCTGGCACCCTGGAGGGGTGGACCCGGTTCCTCCAGCGAGATCACCCCGCTCCCGGACCGAGAGTGAGTCGTCGTGCTGAACTTCATCTACTACCCGGTGTCAGCCATCTTGTGGTTCTGGCACAAGGCGTTCGGCTACGTGCTGGGGCCGGGCAGTGGCATCGGGTGGGCCCTGGCCGTGGTGTTCCTGGTGTTCACCCTGCGAGCCCTGCTGTACAAACCGTTCGTCAGCCAGGTCCGCTCCATGCGCAAGATGCAGGAGTTTGCGCCGGAGATCCAGAAGCTGAAGAAGAAGTATGGCGACGACCGCCAGAAGATGGCGGCCGAGATGCAGAGGCTGCAGACCCAGCACGGGGTTAATCCGCTCGGTGGCTGCCTGCCGGTGCTGGTGCAGATCCCGGTATTCATCGGCCTGTTTCAGGTGCTGCGGTCGTTCAACCGGGACTTCCTCACCCCCGAGCAGAACCGTGCGACCGGCAACTATGTGTTCAGCGCGGTAGACGTGCAGTCCTTCCTGGATGCGCAGCTGTTCGGGGTGCCGCTGTCGGCGTACATCACCGAGCCTGCGAGATTGCTGGAGCGCTACGGTGACGTCACGCGGTGGGAGATCGCTGCGTTGGCCGTCCCGCTGACGATCATCGCCGGCATCCTTACCCACTTCACCGCCAAGCACTCGGTGCAGCGGCAGAATCCAGCACAGGCCGCCAACCCGCAGGCGGCGCTGATGAACAAGCTGATGTTGTACCTGTTCCCGCTCGGCGTCGTGGCCGGTGGTCCGTTCTTCCCAGCGGCGATCCTGATCTATTGGCTGTCCAACAACTTGTGGACGCTGGCCCAGCAGTGGGTGGTTTACCGGCGAATCGACGTGGAAGAGGCAGAGAAGAAAGAAGCTGCGATCACGCAGCGGCAGTCGCTCGCCCCCCGACCGGGTCAGAAGCCGGTCCGGCCGAAGAAGGACGCCACTACCGGCGCCCCGGCTAGTGCGGCTGATGGCGATACTGGTTCAAGCTCGGGATCAACCGGCTCAGAGCGAGGGGAATCGGACACAAAGGCCGGGTCAGGCCCTGGGGCATCGGATGGGGTTGCATCCCAGGAGGCCGGATCGAAGGGGTCCAGCAGCAGGTCTGAGGGGTCGTCCAACGGACAGGGCTCGGCGCGCGCGGATAGCTCAGCGCCGCCTGGCATGATCCAGCAGCGGCCACGACCGCGGAAGAAGACCAACCGGAAGCGTCGCTGAGGGCGCGATCGCCCGGAGAGGAGGCAGTTGTGGCGGACACGCTGGCGACTGAGGCAGCGGTGACCGAGGCGAAGTCGCCGGTTGACGGCGATGGTGATGGCGTGGTCGGGACTGTTGGCGTGCTACAGAACGCGCCGGCCAGCGAGGACCTTCTCGTTCAAGAGGGCGATGTTGCGGGTGACTATCTCGAACGACTACTCGACCTGATGGATTACGACGGCGATATCGATCTTGATGTCGAAGCTGGCCGCGCCATGGTGAGCATCGATGGTGGAGAAGACCTGGGGAAGCTGGTAGGGCCTCGCGGCGCGGTGCTTGAGGCGCTCCAGGAGCTCACTCGACTAGCGGTGCAGCAGCAGACCGGTGTTCGCAGCCGGCTGATGCTCGACATCGCGCAGTGGCGGGCAACTCGGCGCAATGATCTCAGCAAGCTGGGTCGATCTACCGCGGAGCGGGCCCTCAGCAGCGGTGAGCGGATCCGTCTACAGCCAATGACCCCCTTTGAGCGGAAGATCGTGCACGACGCCGTGGCAACGGTAGACGGTGTGCAAAGCGAGAGCGAGGGCGAGGAGCCGCAACGCTGCGTCGTCGTTTTCCGCAACGTCTGACCCGACCCGCGGCAAGAACGGTCATATTCACGTGAAACGCTGTTCCACGTGAAACGCTCCCTAGCTGTCCGGTCGCCGGCTCGGCCGGGGGTAGTCGGATTGCCGGCTCGGCCGGAGGTGGCGGACGTTCGGACGGCCGCCCAGGCGGTGTTCGGTGATCGGTATCCCCTCGCGGAGCGGTACGCCGCACTGCTCGCCGAGTCTGGGATTGATAGAGGGCTCATCGGTCCCCGGGAAGCGGACCGGCTGTGGGAACGCCACCTCCTCAATGGCGCCGTACTTGGTGAACTCGTGCCTGACGGCTGTCGGGTACTGGACGTCGGCTCCGGTGCAGGTCTGCCGGGAATACCGCTTGCCCTCGCCCGGCCAGATCTGGCGATCGCCTTGCTGGAGCCAATGGCTCGGCGGGTGGCGTGGCTGCAGGAGGTGGTCGCCGAACTCGGTCTTGCCATCTCGGTGCATCGCGGTCACGCCGAAGAACCGTGGGTACGGCATGATCTTGGCGGCAACGACGTCGTAACGGCCCGGGCGGTCGCTCCGTTGGGCCGGCTGGCAGGCTGGTGCCTTCCTCTGGTGGCACCGGGCGGCGCGTTGCTCGCAGTCAAGGGTGCCAGTGCGGAGGAAGAGGCCGCCCGGGACATCGTCGCGGTGCGGACCGCCGGAGGGACGGCAGTGGACATCGTGCAGTGCGGTGCCACGATCGTGCGGCCGCCGGCAACGGTCATCGTGGTGTCCCGGCGACCCGAGCGTTCCGCTCGTTCAGCGGGGGCACGAAGGAGGAAGGATCGGTGAGCGTGAGCACCCCCGAGTGGCTGGATAGCGCGGCGAAGGACGGTGCAACGTGGGACCCGTCCAGACCGGCATCTGCGTCACATCTCGCTGTTTCACGTGAAACTGGCGCGCACGGCGTTGTATTAGCTCGGTCGGAGTCCGGTGGCTCAGGGCCGCTACATGCCCGCACCCGGGTATCGGAGCCGAGCACGCAGAGGGGGGTCCGTCCGGTGCCCCGCTCCCCAGATGTCCCGCTAGGCGTCCCTACAGGTGACCCAGCCAGTGCAGTGAAACCGGACGCCGGGTGGACGCCGATCGCGGAGGAGGCGGAGCGGGCCACTCGCGTGAAGCACCCCACCGACCGGTTGCCTCGCCCGGTCCGGCGCCGGGTACTTGCAGTGGCCAACCAGAAGGGCGGTGTCGGCAAAACCACGAGCACAGTCAACCTTGCCGCTGCACTAGCTCTGCAGGGACTGCGCACGCTCGTAATCGACCTGGATCCGCAGGGGAACGCCTCTACCGCGTTGGGGATCGAGCACCGCGCCGGCACCCGCTCGGTGTACGAGGTGTTGCTCGGGGAAATTGGGATTGCCGACGTTGTCGCAGTGAGCCCGCAGTCGTCGAACCTGCTCTGCGTCCCCGCCACTATCGACCTCGCCGGCTCTGAGATCGAGCTGGTATCCATGGTCGCCCGAGAGTCTCGCCTACTTAAAGCCCTGTCCGATGTCGCACTGGACGAGTTGGGCCCCGACTACGTCTTCATCGACTGCCCCCCTTCGCTGGGACTGCTCACGGTGAACGCGCTGGTTGCCGCGCCTGAGGTGCTGATCCCTATCCAGTGCGAGTACTACGCGCTGGAGGGGCTCGGTCAGCTGCTCCGTAACATTGAGTTGGTGCAGGCGCACCTCAATCCCGCGCTGATGGTGTCGACGATCCTGCTGACGATGTACGACGGACGAACAAAGCTGGCCGACCAGGTCACCGCCGAGGTCCGAAACCACTTTGGGGACCACGTACTGCGCACTGTGATCCCGCGTAGTGTGAAGGTCTCGGAAGCACCGGGCTTCGGCCAAACTGTGCTGGTTTACGATCCCGGCTCCCGGGGCGCGCTGAGTTACCTGGACGCTGCGCGTGAAATCGCACTGGCTCAGGACTATCCGGGTGGTGGCCAGCCGGGCGCCCGTGAGGTGTCTCGCTGATGCGCCCCGGCAGCGCGGTTCCCCCAACGCCTGGATCCCCAAGGCTTGAATCGCAGCGCAAGGGTGGGCTCGGTCGGGGCTTGGCCGCGTTGATCCCTACCGGACCGATCGGCACCCCGGTGAACGACCTAGCACCGCTCCAGCGTTCAGACGTCCACCCAAGCACCCCGACTGGCTGGATCGCGGGAGCGATCTACCAAGAGGTGCCAATTGGGGCCATCCAGCCTAACGCCCGGCAGCCTCGGCAGGCGTTCGACGAAGAGGCCTTGGCCGAGCTTGCGCACTCGATCAGGGAGTTCGGGCTGCTGCAGCCCATCGTGGTCCGCGCACTGCCGGCTGAGCCGGCGATCGGGCAACTGCCGGCTGAGCCGGCGATCGGGCGGCTGGGCGCCGGCCGTTACGAGCTGGTCATGGGCGAGCGACGGTGGCGAGCGGCGCAGCAGGCCGGGCTGGATCGCATCCCGGCAATCGTGCGAAGCACCGCCGACGATGCCATGCTCCGCGACGCATTACTGGAGAATATCCACCGGGTCCAACTCAACCCATTGGAAGAGGCGGCCGCCTACCAGCAGCTGTTGGAGGACTTCGGTGTGACGCACGAGCAGTTGGCGTCGCGGATCGGACGCAGCCGCCCGGTCATCACCAACACCATCAGGCTGCTCAAGCTGCCAGTTGCGGTGCAACGGCGGGTCGCAGCCGGAGTGCTCTCCGCCGGGCATGCCCGAGCGCTGCTTAGCCTCGAGGAGCCGGTCGTCCAGGAATCCCTGGCGGCACGGATCGTTGCCGAAGGGCTATCGGTCCGAGCCACCGAAGAAGCGGTCACGCTCAGCCGTCGGGATCCCGGCCGCACAACCCCGAAGGCGGCGCCCCGCCCGATGCGAGCGCCCGGGCTGGAGGAGCTCGCGGAGAACCTCTCCGACGCCTTTGACACCAGGGTCAAGGTTGAACTGGGCCGCCGCAAAGGCCGGATCGTCGTGGAGTTTGGCTCCGTCGACGATCTCGAACGCATCGTCGCCCTCATGATGACGAGCCGACATGGAGACATATCGGGGCAACAAGACGGTAAATAGCCCCGATATGTCTCCATGTCCGATGCGGGTTCCTCTCAAGCCAGGCGACGCGGTGTTCGTTGGGAGTTCCACAAGATCGCCGGTAGCGGGCAAACGGGCAGGTGACGGGGAAGATCGTCGAAGTGAGTTGTGGGCTGTGCAGCGCGCTGTCCGGGCCCGGCCGGGCTTCCGATACTGTGCCCGGCGTGACCAGCCCGGAGCTGTATCGCCGCGTTGAGCGCACCGAGCAAGACCTCACCGCGATCTCGGACACCGTGCTGGATATTAAGGACACGGTGGACCAGCACACCGAAGAACTTGCCGTCATCAAGCGAACCCAAGAACAGCACACCCTGCTGCTGAACCAGCACACCGAGCTGCTGAACCAGCACACCGAGCTGCTGAATGAGATCTTGCGACGCCTCGACGCCCGCTGAGTCTGGATCTCCCACAGTGCGATCGGTCATCCGCCAGACTCCCCCAGTGGACTGAGAACTCAGGCAGTGTCCGGTGCTGGGGACTGCGGACCAGATACCGCGCGCGGGCTCACGGTGCCGAAGGTGCGCTGCAGTTCCAGCTCGGTGTCTAAGACGGCAGCTAGGCGGCGCACTCCTTCGGTGATCCGCTCCGGTGTCGGGTAGCAGAACGACAGCCGCATCTGACGGCTGCCGAGCCCGTCGGCGTAGAAAGCCGTTCCGGGAACGTAAGCGACCCGCTGGCTCACCGCCCGCGGCAGCATCGACTTCGTGTCCAGCCCTTCCGGGACGGTGAGCCACACGTAGAAGCCACCGGCTGGATAGGTCCAGGTGCACCCCGCCGGCATGTGGTGCTCCAGCGCGGTGATGATCGCGTCGCGGCGCTCACGGTAGGTCTCGCGGTAGAGCTTGACCTGACCCTTCCAGTCATGCTGAGCCAGATAGCGTGACACCACGAATTGGGTAAACGCTGGCGGGCACAGGGTCGCCGACTCCGCGGCCAACACCAGCTTCTCCCGCACCGCGTGCGGGGTCAGTGCCCACCCGACCCGCAGGCCCGGTGCGAACGTCTTGGAAAACGATCCGAGGTACACCACGTTGTCCGGGTCGTCGGCGCACATGGCGCGGTAGATCTGCGCGTCGAACCCGAGCAGGCCGTACGGGTTGTCCTCGATCACCAGCACCTGGTGTTCGGCGCAGATCTCAAGGATCTCGGTGCGCCGCCCGATCGCCAGCGTGACGCCGGCAGGGTTGTGGAAATTCGGGACGGTGTAGAGGAACTTCGGCCTGCAACCCTCCGTGGCGAGGGTGTGCAGCGCAGCTCGCAGCTCGTCGGGGACCAGTCCGTCATTGTCCATCGCGACGTGTACCACCTTCGCCTGATAGGAGGCGAAGGTGCTTAGCGCCCCGACATAGGAGGGAGCCTCGGCAAACACCACGTCACCCGGATCGCAGAAGATCCGGGTGACCATGTCCAGGGCCATCTGCGAACCGACGGTCACTGTGACGTCGTCGGCATGTCCCCGGATTCCCTCCAGCGCCATCACCTCGCAAATCTGCTCGCGAAGCTCCGGGGTGCCTTGTGCCGAGCCGTATTGCAACGCCGTCATCCCGTCGGTGGCGACCATCTGGGCAAGCTCATCGGCCAGCGAGCCCAGCGGCAGCGCGGGCAGGTAGGGCATGCCGCCAGCCAGCGAGACCACCTCGGGGCGGCTGGCCACCGCGAACAGTGCACGGATCTCGGATGCGGTCATGCCCGCGGTGCGCTGCGCGTATCGGCGCAGGTGTGGATCGAGGTCGCGTTGGGCGGATCGGGCCGGTTGTCTGTGGCCTGGCCGGTTGGGGATCTCTCTGTGGGTCATGCGGCGCCTTTGCTGCGATTGAGGTCCCCTGGCAGTGTAGAGGGCCGCCGTAGGGTGGCCCGCCGCCTTCACTCCAGATGGGCCATCGGCATATGCTGCGCCCGGCGCTGTGCTCACGGTGGAGGGCGCCCAGCCTAGCGCTCGTGGAGTTCAGGGAGGCCCGGTGTCACGTCGAGTGGTTGGCGTCACGCTGGACAACCTCGATCTGTTGCCGAAGAAGTGCCGGCGTTGCGTGTTCTGGGAGCTCGCCCCGCATATCCGGGAGCAAGCCGAGGACTTCGGCCAGACTGAGCTGGAGAAAGAAGCCTGGGTCTCCAGCGTGTTGCTGGAGTGGGGTTCCTGCGGGCGGATCGTGATGTCCGGGGACATACCGGCCGGTTACGTGCTGTATGCTCCCCCGGCCGCGGTGCCGCGGGCGTCGGCGTTTCCCACCTCGCCGGTCAGCGCCGATGCCGTATTGCTCACGGCGCTGAAGGTGCTGCCGGAGTTCAGCGGGGGCGGCCTGGGCCGGATGCTGGTGCAGGCGGTCGCCAAGGATCTCACCCGGCGAGGCGTCAAGGCCGTCGAGGCCTTCGGTGACGCCCAGCCCAACCAAGAGTCCAGCTGCGTGGTCCCGGCGGAGTTTCTGCAGCAGGTCGGGTTCAAGACAGTCCACGCGCACCCGCGCTGGCCCCGGCTGCGCCTGGAGCTGCGCACTGCACTGACTTGGAAGGAAGACGTCGAGGCGGCGTTGGAGCGGCTGCTGGGATCGGTGACCATCCACACCGTCGAGCCGAGCCTGGGCCCCGGCCTGATGGTGCCTCGCCCTACCTTCCTTATTCGGCCCTGGCCAGCTCGCCGCGTAGTAAGTCGGCGAACGTGAATGTGCCGGTGGGCTGATCGTTTTCGCCCAGCAGATAGAGCCGCTTGACGGCGACCAGCACTCCCTCGGCGACCACGTCGCGGAACGTCGGGTCCAGTAATTTGCGGCGGTCCTCGGGGTTGGTCAGGTAGCCCAGTTCGACGCGGACCGCGGGCATCCGAGTCATTCGCAGCAGCTCCCAGGTCTTGGGGTGGGTACCGCAGTCGAGCATCCCGGTGCGGGCGGTCAGCTCGCGCTGAATGAACTGGGCCAGCGCTTCGCCCACCGTGGAGCTCGTGCCGTTGCCGGTCCCGAAGTGGAACGTCGCCAAGCCGTGCGCCAGCGTCGTGGGATGGGCGTCGGTGTGCAGGGACAGCACCAGATCGGCACCCGCGGTATTGGCGAAGGCGGCTCGCTCGGCCTCGCTGGGGCTAGTGTCCAAGCCGCGGGACAGCAGCGTCTCCATCCCTGTGGCGGCCATCCGACCTTCCAGCCGCTGGGCCAGGTCCCACATCAGGCCAGCTTCGGCGGCGCCGTCCACCACGATGCCCTGGTCGGAACCGCCGTGGCAGGGATCAATGAGGATCCGCTTGCCGCGCAACGCCGGTCCAGCCCGGCGGACCCGCTCCTGCTCGCGGAGCAACACTGGCCGGCCACCGCGGACCTTGGGCTGCAGCTGGCGCAGCGCTCGCAAGGTGGCAGGACCGCACACCCCGTCCACCAGCAGACCGTAGTCACGCTGAAAGCTACGTAGCGCCGCCTCGGTATGCGAGCCGAAGATTCCGTCCGCGCGGTAGGCGTCATAGCCCAACTCGAGCAACCGCTCCTGCAGCGTGCACACGTCGTCGCCGCGCATCGGACTGGTGACGATATAGCTGAGCATGCGGCACCCGAGCTCCAGACGCGCGTCACACAGCGCTTGGTACGTGGCCCGTCCCACGACACCGTCGGTGAGCAACCCGCGACGCTGCTGGAAGGCCCGGACTGCATGCTCCACAGTGATGTCGAAGACGTCCACATCCGGGTCTGTATCTGGATCCGGGTCTGCGCCCACTAGTGGCGGGAGTAACCCCTGTGAGATCAGCATCGACCGCAGCTGCGTCACCGCCGGTCCGGTGTCGCCGCGGCGCAGCAGCTGCATGCAGCCTCACTTCAGACAGGCGCCGGGCTCCTCGGAGCGTCGAGCGCACTGCCGGCTGAGCCGGCGATCGGACAGGGACGTGTCACTCATTGTGCCCGGTACCGATGGACACGATAAGTGGGGCTTGCCGATCGTTCGCCATGGCGACGGCCAGCCTGCCTGCCGTGCAGGACGTGTCCCCACGGTAATCGGTTGCCTGCAAGGGCGCAGCTGTCGACAGCCGGGCGGGCGCGGCACACACCAACGACCTGGTGTGGCTCAGCTCAGGTAGTCGGCCAGATCTTCTAGCAGCGCGGCCTTGGGCTTGGCGCCGACGATCTGCTTCACCGGCTTGCCACCCTCGAACAGGATCATGGTCGGAATCGACATGATCTGGTAATCCTTTGGGGTGCTCGGGTTGGCGTCGATATCCATCTTCGCGATGGTGAGCTTGTCGACGTGCTCCGAGGCGATCTCCTCGAGCACCGGCGCCACTTGCTTGCATGGGCTGCACCAGGTTGCCCAGAAGTCCACCAGCACCGGCTTGTTGCTGCCGAGCACCTCGTCAGCGAACGACTCGTCGGTCACGGTCACGGTCGACTTGTCTGCCATGTCATCTCCTGTGTGCGGGCTCTGGTGCGGACGTGGTCGGTCAGGATGTGGTGCCGTAGCCGCCGCCGACGAACTCGGCCGCCACCTGAGCGTGCGGATCGACAACGTGCTCGGCGAGCCAGCGCTCGGCGTCGATCGCGGCCGAGCAGCCGGTGCCTGCGGCGGTGACAGCTTGCCGGTAAGTGCGGTCTACCAGATCGCCCGCGGCGAAGACACCATCCACGCTGGTGGCCGTGGATGGTGCGGTCACCAGCACGTAGCCGTCCGCATCGGTGTCTAGTTGATCGCGAACCAGCTCACTGCGCGGATCGTGCCCGATCGCGACAAACATCCCAGACACGTCCAGGGTTGATCCGTCGGAGAGCTCCAGACCTCCCACACCCCCGTCGCCGAGCACCCGCTCGACCGTCACCCCGGTGCGCCAGCGGATCTTCTCGTTGTTCCGGGCGCGCTCCAGCATGATCTTCGAGGCGCGGAACTCGTTTCGCCGATGCACCACGGTCACCGACCGCGCGAACCGGGTCAGGAAGGTGGCTTCCTCCATCGCTGAGTCCCCACCGCCGATAACGGCGATGTCCTGGTCGCGGAAGAAGAAGCCGTCGCAGGTGGCGCACGAGCTGACTCCGCGGCCGAGCAGTTCCTGCTCTCCAGGAACATGCAGGTAGCGGGGTTGCGCACCCATCGCGAGAATCACCGACCGGGCGAGGTAGGTGGTTTCGTCAACCATGACGCGCTTGATGTCACCGGTCAGCTCGACTGACGTGACGTCTCTAGCCTGCAGTTCGGCACCGAAGCGCTCGGCTTGGGTTCGGAACTGTTCCATCAGATCCGGACCCATGATCCCGTCACGGAACCCCGGGTAGTTCTCCACGTCGGTGGTGGTCATCAAGGCACCGCCGTACTGGCTTCCCTCGAAGACGAGCGGCGTTAGCTCGGCACGTGCGGTGTAAATCGCGGCTGTGTAGCCAGCCGGACCCGAGCCAATGATGACGACGTCCCGGATCTGCTCGCTCACGTTGGCCACAACACGATCCTACGTACGGATGTTCCCTGCCCAGTTGACCGCTCTCCAAGGACTGCCCACTGAGTGTTGTTTTCGCTAGCCACAGCATTTCTGTTGATCTTTGAGGCACGGTGGGTGCACCGGAGGACGGCCCCAGCCCGTACGCGGCGTCTCAACCGGCGGCTGGCCGGGAACCTTGCTCGCCCCGCTGTCGTGCTCGGCCGTCGAGCGCTGATGCGCCGCGCTCATGACAGCCACTCGGCCAGCGCCTCGAACAGCACCCGGGCGGAGTTTTCTTTCAGCCGCAGCACGCAGGAGCCGTCCACGTGTGGATCGAGCTCGATCTGGTCGCCGTGGGTGCGGACCACGAGGTTGGTGAAGCCCGGCGTGCCGTGCTTAGTGCAGGTGATCGGGATGGCGCGCCGGGTGCTGCGGCTAGTCGGAGGCTGATGGTGATCGGGTGTCTTATCTGTCGCGTCTATCACAATTCACAACGGTGAGGACTGAGCAAGCGCGGCTCTTTCAGCATAGAAAGATCAGCCGCAAACCACTCTGATGGACTACACCGGTAGACCAGCACGGTAGGCCATCCCTCGCAGGTCGCGGTCCATCGGGGAGTCGCGGCGCGAACGCGTAAGCAGCTCGGCGACCACGTCGCGGACCAGCGGGTCTCGGTGCACCTTGGCGGGAAAGATGTCCTCCGCGGCGCGCAGCGCCGCGACAGCATCGTCATGGCGTCGGCGCACCCGCGCCAGCGCACGGCCATAGTGGATCCAGTAATAGGATCGGTTCACCAGGAAAGGGTGCCGTTCGGGTTGTGTCTGCTGGGCGATGCTCACCGCCTGGTCGGGCTCGCCCGCATCCAGTGCGAGCCACATTCGGTTAACCCCGGCATCGGTAGGGCCGAATACGAACCCCAGAGAGTCGGTCTCACCGGTCGCCCCGAACCGTTCGCCCAGCTCCACGGCAACATCCATTGGTGCGGCCGCATCATCCGGTCGGCCGCCCAGTGCGGCAGCCACAGCGTGGAGCGCGTTGGCCTGCGCCGCCAGGGCGGCGTTGTCGGCGGTGGTCGGTGGCAGGGTCAGCGAGTCCAGCTCCGCTTGCCCTAGATCGAACGCTCCGCTGAAGAGCAGCACGTCAGCCACGCCGAAGGCGGCCATGGCCAGCGTGGCGATCTCGTCGCGTTCCTGGGCCAGGTGTCGTGCCAGGACACGGTGCGGCGGATCAGGTCGGCCGGCGCGGCCGCGTTGATCAGCCACCAGCGGGTGACGTGCACATGCAGATAGACGGCCAACTCAAGCAACTCACCATGGTCTTGGCCGGTGTCCAGCGTGGTGTGCAGGTCACGGATCAGGTCAGGCAGCGCGGTGGCGACATCGGCGGCCTGACACGCCCGTCTCCGCTGGTGAATCTGGGCGACTCTGTCGCGCAGAACCTCAACGGGCAGCGCGAGTCCATCCGATCTGTCGATGTCGATCGCGTCCAATGCTAGGCGCACCGACTCGATGGCTGAATCCGTGTGCCCATTGGCGGGTGCGGGTACCGGCAGTCTCGTCAGCTCCGAGGGGGCGATTTGCAGCGCGCTGGCCAGGGCAACGATCCGAGACTGAGACACCGAGTCCAGCGCGAGCTTGCCGGTCTCGATCCGGGACAGAGTCGGCGCGCTCATCCCGGCAAGCCCGGCGATCACTTCAAGCGACTTGCCGCGAGCCTTTCGGATCTGACGCACCCGCTGGCCGATCGTGCGCGCATCATCGTCAGCGTCCACAGCAGCCCTCTCCTCACCGGTACCGCCAGCCTAGACTGGACGGGGTCATGATCTCTGCTTGGAGCATAAGACGTCGCCAAACAGCGCGAGACGTTGACAAGCGATAAGAGCGGTAGCCGCAGCTCAAAAGGTATCGACCCCTGGCCAGGGCTCGATAACCCCAGGAAGTCCTCCGAGTACCACCAACCCGTCGGGTGGGTCGGTAGCCGTTTGAGACGTGAACACCCACGAGTAGTTGGTCGCGGTCAGCGTGTCCTACTGGAGTCAGATGGCCCGCTGCTGGACCCCGACCTCGCTGAGCTTGGACTGGTGGCTATTTTTCTTGCCGCCCAGTCCGGTGATCCAGACCAGCAGGTACCGCGTTGGCGGGCCGACCCGGAGCGGGATCCGATTGCTACCTCGGCTGAGGGTGGCAGTGCCGACCAGAGTGGTCTGGTCTAGTGGTGCATTCGGGGACGGTGCGGTGCGTATTTCGAGCACGGTGCCCGGGCTCGGCGACATCACGTTCACCAATGCCGGCGCGATGGGCGCCTCGAAGCTCAGCATTACGCCGAGCCCCTTTTTGTAGATGGGAAACTGCTGGCGGTAGGAATCGGTGGACCACGCCGTGTTCGGATTGCCGTCCAGTAGTTTGCCGACGTCTTTCTGGTGGTCTGGGCGGCCCCGCCCGGAGGGATCGTAGACCGCCAAGCTGCTGACCTGGACCGGCGAGGACAGCACCGGCGGCGGTGCCGTTCCGTTAGTGGGCTTGCCTTGAGCGGGCGCCGTACCGGCGACCACCAACGGCGTACCACCAGCGTTGGTGAACACCGATACCACCTGCATGCCCATGTAGCCGAGGATCAGCAGCGTGGCGGTGGCCAGCACCGTCACTGACACACCCAGCTTGATCCGGCGTTGGCGGTGGGCCTCTCCCGGGTCGATCGGCCGAGCGTGCCCCCTGCGGCTGCCGCGGGAGAACAGGTCGCCGTCAGCGGCCGCGGCATTGAGTTCGAGTACTTGCAGCACGGCGGCCCCGGTGTGCACGCCGCCACCGGTTCCTGGACCGGCGATGCAGCGCAGGGCCAAGGTGGACAGCTCCACCGGCACCTCTCGCCGCAGCGTCGTGGGGCTGATCGGCAAGCGGTCCGGCCCGATCGGCGCGGGCGGCAGGTTGGGTGGCCCACCGGGTAGTGGCCAGCAGCCGGTGAGCAGCAGGTACAGCATCGCACCCAGGCCGCGGATGTCATCCCGAGATCCGGTTGTGGGGGGCGGACCGGGGAAGGCGAGTCGGGCCTGCCGATCGGGGGTCACCCTAATTCGGTCCGGATTGTCGCAGCCCAGGACCAGACCGGCGCTGTGTGCCGCGTCAACCGCACCAGCGAGTGGGGTGAGGACGCTGGCCGCCACCGACGGCGGCAGAGGCCCACGCTGCAAGAGTTCCACCAGGGCACAACCCGGCGTCCACTCTGCGACGACGACCGCGACGGTCGGGCCGGTGCCGCGCTCTGGTTCCAGCACGTCGAGCACGTCCAGCACCCGCGCCGCGCCCGCAGTCTCCAGACGAGCAGAACGCAGCGCGCGCCCGACAGCGGAACGGATCAGCATGATCGCTTCAGGATCCTGTGGTGGAGCGATCAACAAGGTCAGCGCGACGTCACGGTCCAACACCAGGTCGCGGCCCTGCCACAGCTGGGCGGCGCAGCGATCGTCCCGGCCGATCTCGGACAGCAACCGGTAACGACTTTGCCCTAAAACACATCCTGGGGTCGGCCACGGGAAGCGGGGTCGGGACGTCCCCGTTCCCGCCGACTCGCTCACCGTGATGTCCTTTTCGCTTGGGCTCTTCCGGACAATTGTCAAGCCTACGACTCCCGGGGGCTAGTCGAATTACTGACGCGGCCCAGGCGCGTCAGTACCGACACTCGGAGCGCGTCGGTGAGTTCCGGAGTGCGCAAGGCGATCAGGGCGAGGCCCATGACGACCGCGACGATCACTGTGGTGAGTACTAAGTCCAGCCATGCCCCCCCGACACCGTTCAGGTCGGTCAGGGCACGCAGCGCGAGCACCGCTGCCACCGCAGGAACTGCCCCCACTAGGCAGTTAAACAGCGTGATCAAACTGCGCTTGGTCTCCGCCCGGCCCAGTCGCCGCCGCAGCCATATCTGCCCGACCATGGCGCCCACCACGCACGACAGTGAGTTGGCCGCAGTAAGTCCGAGGACCACATCGGCGCCGTCGAGCAGTACCGGGCAGGCCAGCAGCAGCGGCAGCTTCACCGCCACCATCACCGCGTTGATCATTGTGGGGGTTCGCGCATCAGCCATCGAGTAGAACACCCGCAGCTGGAGCATCGTCATCGCGTACGGCAGCAGGCCGAAGGCGGAGACGGCCAGCGCGGCACCGAGCCGCTCGGCATCACTACCTGCCTTACCCAACGAGAACAGCGCGACGCCGATCTGTTCCCCGGCGAGGGTGAACACCACGGTGATCGGTGCCAGCAGCACGATGAGGTAACGGCTGCCCACTGACAGGTGCTCGACCACCCCGCGCCAGTCGGCGTCCGCCGCCGCCCGGCTCATTCGCGGCATGATCGCCGTGAGCAGCGAGTAGCCGAGTACACCGTAGGGTAGTTGCAGGAGCAGCCATACCAGGCTGTAGATCACTACCCCGCCCGGATCGCCCTGCGCTGCTGAGCGGGTGGTGATCACGAAGCCGAGCTGGCCAACTAGTACATAGAGCACGAACCAGGCTGCCATCCCGCTGGCCTGGGTCAGCCGGGGGTCCCAGCCCCAGCGCCAGCCGAAGTGATAGCCAGCCCGGCGCAGCGCGGGCAACTGCACCAGCGCCTGCGCGACAATGCCCGCAGTTGTGCCCAAGCCCAGCACCAGCAGCTTGGGGTCACTCAGCCGTGCTGGATTGAGGCTGATCTCGCCCGGTACCAGGGCGTAGATTCCCAGAGACACCAGCACGATGACGTTGTTGAGCACGGGTGCCCAGGCCGGCGGGCCGAAGATGCTGCGGGCATTGAGCATTGCCCCAAAAAGTCCGGATAGGCCGTAAAAGAAAATCAGTGGTAGCAGCAGATAGCCGAATACGGTGGCCAGTTGCGGGTTGGCGCCCTCGCCGTTGCCGAGAAACAGCACGGCCAGAAATGGTGCCGCGGCGACGGCGAGCACGCTGGCCACGCCCAGCGTCACGCAGGCGACAGTGACCAGCCGCTGCACGTAGGCCTCGCCCTGGTCAGCGTCCTCTTTCGCGGCGCGCACCAGCAGTGGCACCACCACGCTGGTCAACACCCCGCCGAGCAGGATCTCGTAGAGCATCGCTGGCAGCGTGTTGGAAACCGTGTAGGAGTCGTTGACCACACCGAGCCCGAGCACGGCGGCGAGTGCAAGCTGGCGGATGAATCCGGTGATCCGGCTGACCAGGGTGGCCACCGCCATCGTGCGAGTGGCTGTGGCCAGCGAGTACTGCGACTGCTGGCTGGGCCGGCAATCAGGTGACTGTTGGCTGGGCCGGTCATCAAGAGCCCCATGCGTGTGGTTCGCGGTGTCCAACGTCACCTGGCTTTCCGTGTTCTGCGTACTCGGCGCACGATTCCGCGGGCGGCTAGCAGAACCAGCGCGGCACCGGCGCCCGCAGTGAGCGCGACTGTAACGGTGCTCAATGCGGTGGAGCGCAGCTGCAGGGTGCTTGGTTCGCCCAGCGGGGTGCCGCCCGGGGTACTCAGCCGGGCATCGACGCTGAACTGGCCGGCCCGGCTCACCTCCGCCGGGATCACCAGCTGCCGAGTGCTGCGGGCTGGCACCAGCTGCAGCCCAACCGCCCCAGCGCGCAACCCGGCGGTCTCCGACAGGCTCAGTGCAACCTGCATCCCCACCGGCAGCTCGTTGCTTACGGTGATCAGCAGCGGGGAGTCGGAAGCTGCCAGGGTGTAAGGACCGGGCGGCTGCACGATCCGCACCGACCGGCGCAGCTCATCCAGTCGGCTGCTCTCCTCCGCGGTCACCAGCACCGCCTGGTTGGGCTGGCCGCGCCAGGCCGTGGAGACGCCACGGAGCAGCCCGAGCCGCAGCGGGTCGAGCAGAGTGACTGGTTTGAGGTTCGCGGCAGGATCCAGAACGGTGGCCACCTGCAGGTCGCGCAGGACGTCTCGGTCCCGCTGGATGTCCGCGGTGACCTGTGGGGGGATCTCCACGGCGCTGGTCTGCGGCGGATACGTCACCGTCACGGTAGGGCCGGCGGGACGGGTGGTGGCCAGCGCGGGCAGCTCGCGAGGGGTGACGAAACCGCTCTCCAGCAGCCTCCGGGCGGTGTTCAGCAGCGCGGTGGCCTCCGTACCCTGAGCTTGCCAACGGCGCGGCGGGATCAGCAGGACAGCCTGGCGATCTGGGTCGGTAGCGGCGCGGTATACCAGTGCGCCGAGCCCGTCTTGGGCACGCAGCGGGCTCGCGGTGCTGGCCAGTGCATTAGTCAGCAGCGAATCGACCAGCAGGCCGACGGCGGCCGCGCTGCGGCTGCCCGTTGGGAAGGTGCCGGGGTTGGCCGTCCTTGAAGGGAGGTCGGTGCCGGGATTGGCGGTACTTGAAGAGCTATCTACCAGGCTGACGACGTCATGGGTGGGCGGCTGCGGGGCCGGTGTCGGGGCAATGCCGCGCGGGTCCAGCAGCACGGCGTGCGTATCCAATGCGATGAGGTCGGCCAATGTGCGCTCGTCGAGCACCTCGCCCGCGGGCCAGTGCACCCCGGTCAACGGCTGCACCCCGAGCAGGTCCCTCACCAGGCGCGCGCCGGTGCTGATGGCTAGGGCCTCCAGGTCGGTGAGTCCGGCTCGGGACAGTGCTACCAGGTCAGCATCGGCATAGGGCAGCGGCAGCACGCAGCGACCTTGCACAGCGCCGCGCAGCCGCTCGAGCCAGCTCCGCGCGTCCTGCGCACCGGTGCCCTCACTGATCCCACCAGGGTGGGCCACCCGATATCCACGGCTCATCCCGTCGACCGTCTCTAGCAGCAGCGGGTCCACCGCCACGCACACGGCCGCGGCCAGTGGTGATCCCGGCGGCACCACTTGCTCGAATGCACCGAGCAAGCCGTCCAGCCGCCCACCGGGAGCGATGTCGGCGGCTAGTGGATCCGTTCCGGCACGGTCACTGCGGATCAGGATCAGCTCGCCGGGGCCGGTGGGTAGCCGTGCGGGTTCGGCGGCCAGCGGCCACACCACGGTCAGCGGTGCGGGTGTTGCGGGCTGGGGCAGCACTGGCCCGGGTGGTCCGCCAGGGACCGTGGGGGGAATCCCCAGCACCGGCAACAGCAGTGGCGCCGACGCCAGCCGCGCGATGCCGCCGAAATCTGGCTTGCCGTTGAGGTTGACCAGTAGCGGGTACACGCCCGGTTCGTTGATCTGCAGCGACTCCAGGTCAGCCCCACCGCGCAGCGGGACCTCAAGCTGAAACGGGCTGCTCTGTCCGGGAGCGAGGTCTGCTACGGGCTGAAACCGGGTGACGTGGGGAGCTTCGGGGACACCGTCGACGGCCCGCGCGGCCGCCTCGTCAGAGCGCACCGGCTCATCGCGCTGCAACCGGATCCCGAGTTTGGTGATCGGCCGGTCGCCGACGTTGACTATCCGGCCGGTCACCCGAAGCACCGGCGCGCTGGTGACAGTGACCACCCGAGGTGATAAATCCGACAGCTCCAGCCGAGCCAGCACGTCCGGGTGCTCGGGTTGTGCCCCTGCGACTTGCGCTACTGCGACTTGTGCTCCTGGGGTGCCAGGCATCAACAACGCCAGCACCACCGCGACCAGGGTGGCCGCGGCGCCTTGGGGGAGCCTGCGCCTCACGCGGAGTCCGCGAGCATCGTGGCGGCGCGCTGGACCAAGCGGCGCTCGTCAGCGTAGGCCAACCGCGCCGGCAGGTCAGCCAGCGGCACCCAGGCCACCTCGGTGACCTCCACATCCGCATCGGACAACTCTCCGCCCACCGCGCGCAGCAGAAAGTGGTGCACCGTCTTATGCACCCGGCGGTCCTCGGCGACAAACCAGTAATCGATGCTGCCCAGGGCGGCCACCACTGCGCTATCGATACCAGTCTCTTCGGCGACCTCGCGCACAGCCGCTTGCTCCATAGTTTCGCCGTGCTCGACGTGACCTTTGGGTAGCGACCACAACAGCCGGCCGCGGCGATCTAACCGACCGATCACGGCAGCCTGTCCAGTTTCGATGTCCACCACCAATCCGCCTGCTGAGGTCTCGGCCACGGTGCGTAGCCGGCCAGTCCGACGTTTCCCCCTGCCCTGACTAGATGCCTTGCGCACGCCCTTGTGACGACCTGACCTGCTGGAGGGCGGAGGCATGGCGTCGATGGTATCCGCGGCGTCAGGCTGCACGTGGGCCAGTTGCAGAGCGCACACCAGCGCGAGGGCTGGCGAACGGAGGAGTTACGCTCGGCTCCTGTGTCGCCTTCGCCATCCGCGCTGGGAAACCGCATGCCGCCGCTGAGCGCGGCGCAGCAGAATGCCGTGGTGGAGCTGCTCCGGATCGCGCCGGTGGCCGATGAGCTGGCTGCCCGGTTCAGCGCGGCCGGCCATTTGCTGTATTTGGTGGGTGGCAGCGTTCGTGACGCGTTGCTCGGCAGGTTGGGCAGCGACCTGGACTTCACCACCGACGCCCGTCCGGACGCCATCAAAGCGATCCTGGAAAGCTGGGCAGACGCGGTGTGGGACACCGGGATCGCCTTCGGTACCGTCGGCGCGACCAAGGCCGGCACCCATTGTGAGATCACCACGTACCGGGCTGACCGCTATGACCGGGTATCCCGCAATCCCGATGTCATCTTCGGTCACACCGTGCAGGGCGATCTGGCCCGACGTGACTTCACCATGAACGCGATGGCGGTCCAGCTGCCGCTGCGGGACCTGCTTGCAGGGTCGAGACATCAGCTCCTAGAGCTGGGCGCCGGCCGGCTCGTTGATCCGTACGGCGGGATGGCCGCGTTGGCTCGCCGAGAGCTGGATACCCCCATGACGCCGGAGGAATCCTTCGCCGACGATCCGCTACGGATGCTGCGCGCCGCCCGGTTTGTCTCCCAGCTCGGCTTCACCCTCGCTCCGCGAGTCCGGGCGGCGCTGGGCGCGATGGCAGGGGAGATCGGCCGGATCACCGCCGAGCGGGTTGCCGCGGAGCTGTCCAAGTTGCTTCTCGGCGCGGATCCGCGCAGCGGGGTCGAGCTGATGGTGGACACCGGGCTGGCCGACCATGTGCTGCCCGAGGTGCCCGCGATGCGCCTGGAGATTGACGAGCATCACCAGCACAAGGATGTCTACACGCATTCGCTGACCGTGCTCGATCAGGTGATCGCGCTGGAGGACGGCGAGCCTGACTTGGTGC
The DNA here is from genome assembly GCA_030860695.1 of Actinomycetota bacterium. Taxonomy (GTDB): domain Bacteria; phylum Actinomycetota; class Actinomycetes; order Mycobacteriales; family Pseudonocardiaceae. The sequence goes on along the minus strand of JALZHU010000009.1, from coordinate 10,657 downwards.
TGCGGTTGGCTGCATTGCTTCACGACGTTGGCAAGCCGGCTACCCGCAGGCACGAGCCCGGCGGCGGGGTGAGCTTTCACCATCATGAGGTCGTCGGGGCCAAGATGGTCCGCAAGCGGTTGCGCGCCCTGCGGTACCCGACACACCTCATCGAGGACGTCGCCCAGCTGGTGTTCCTGCACCTGCGGTTTCACGGTTATGGCCGCGGCGAGTGGACCGACTCGGCGGTGCGCCGGTATGTCACCGACGCCGGGGCTCTGTTGCCGCGGCTGCACAAGCTCGTCCGCGCCGACTGCACCACCCGCAACCGTCGCAAGGCGATCGCGCTGCAGCGCAGCTACGACGATCTGGAGCTGCGCATCGAACGGATCCGCGCCGAAGAGGATCTGGCTGCGGTGCGCCCAGATCTGGACGGTAATGCGATCATGGAGCTACTCGGGTTGAAGCCTGGTCCGTTAGTTGGCAAGGCCTGGCGGCACCTCAAGGAGGTGCGTTTGGACCGGGGTCCGCTGTCCCGCGAGGAGGCCGAAGCCGAGCTGCGCCGCTGGGCGCAGGACAACCTTCCTGAATAAACGGTCACCACTCCACTTGCGAGCTTCCCCCTCGGTAAGCCAGGTCGCCCCCGTCAGAGGGGGCACTCACCCCGCTGCACGGCGGCCCCGCCCGGACACCCGCTTGGCAACGGTGTTCTGGTGCTCAAGCTCGGCCACAGCGAGGGCCTCGCCGTCATAGGGCTTGGGCGGGTAGTGCTGGTGGATATTCTGGTGGATGAACTTCGAGATCCAAGCAGAGACCGACAGCCCGTCGCGGCGGGTGGCCTGCTCGGCCAAGAACGCCGCAGTGGATTCCAGCGTCAATGACATCTTCGTGGTGGCCATCCTCAGAGCGTATCTTTCGATCACCTCTATTGGCAGCCCCGCGTGGGTGAGCCGGGCTCACCGTCGATCTCCACTGTACCGGGGGCAACCTCAGGTCGGTGGGTTCTCGCAAGTTGGCTTGAGGATCGCCTGCACCTGGGGATCGTTGATGTTCTGCTGGGTGACGAAGGTGACGCCAGTGTCCTTGCTGGACGCAATCTGGCCGGTCCGTACCGTCTTTACCATCGCGTTGACCGAGTCGAAGCCCATTCGGAACGGGTTCTGAACGACAAGTGCGGTAATTGTTCCTGATGTGACGCCCTTGACCTCGTCCGGTGACGCATCCCAACCAATAAGCTTGATCTTTCCGGCTTTGCCCGCCTGGTTCAGGGCGTTGGTGGCACCAATCACACCAGGCTCATTCGCTGCGAAGATCCCGTCCAGGTCGGGGTTGGCGGTCAAGATATTTTCCGTAACCGACAGCGCGGTGTTGGGATCGCTGTTGCTGGACTGCTCGGCCACCAGCTTCAGATTCGGGTGCTTCGCGAGCCCCTCTTTGAAACCCATGGTGCGTTGATCATTGGTCACCGTTCCGGCCTGAAACGGGATGAAAGCGACTTGGTGCTCGCCCGGACCCAGCGCCGCGGCGAGCAGGTCAGCAGCCTTTCGCGCGGCCGCGACGTTGTCGGTCGCGAATACGGGCACGTTGTCCGGCTGCGGGTTCGTTCCAGAGTCAATATTGATCACTGGAACGTTCAGGCTCAGCGCGTCCTGGGTGACCTGAGCGAGGACCTTCGCGTCGGTGGCCGCATAGACAAGACCGTCCACCTGTCGGGTCAGGAAATTCTGCAGCAGGTTGACCTGTCCGGTGACGTCGGTTTCCGCGGTCACTCCATCCCACCGGACCGTCACGTCGGTCATCTTCGATGCCGCACACTCCGCCCCTTTGCGGACGCTGTCCCAGAAGTCGAACCCGACGGCCTTGGGGACCACCGCGAGGGTGATGGGGCCGCTGGGCTTTACCTTCGGGTCCCCGCCAGCACTCGAACCCGGCACGGTGACACCTCCGCAGCCGGAAATCAGCAGAATGACAGCGGCCGCGCAGGCCAGTGATGTCAAGAGCCTGACACGCATGGCGCCTCTCTTTCCCATGGATTTCTCATCACGCCTGACTCAACCGCCCGCCGCCCGCCGCCGCCGGTATTGATCCCAGAACACGGCGATCCAGATGATCACTCCGATGATGACCTGCTGGTAGAAGGTATTGATATCCAGGAGCACGGATCCGTTGCGGATCAACGCGACCAACAGCGCGCCGAGCAAGGTACCGATGACCTTTCCTTCACCGCCAAAGAGGCTGGCGCCGCCGATCACGGTAGCGGCGATCACGTCGAGCTCGAGCCCGATACCGAAGTTCGGCTGCCCGGAGTTGACCCGGGACGCGGCGATCATACCGCCAAAACCCGCAAGAATGCCGGAAACGACGTAGACGATCGTGAGGTAGCGCTTGACCGGAATGCCGGACAGCCGCGCGGCTTCGATATTTGACCCCATGGCGTAGGCGTATCGCCCGAGTTTGGTCCGGGTGAGTACGAAGTGTCCAGCCAGGGCAACGACGACGAGAGCCAGGATCGGGATCGGTAGCGACCCGAGCTGTCCCTGGCCAAGCACTGTGAACTCCTGCGGCGCACCGGAGACGGCGACGGAATCGGTCACGATATACACCAGGCCACGTGCCACGCTGAGCATACCCAGAGTAGCGATGAACGGCGCCATTACCGCCTGCGTCACGAGCAAGCCGTTGACCAAGCCCGCGACGGCACCGATCGACACGCCGCCGATGATTGCCAAGGGAACCGGGGCACCGTATTCCACCACCATCATCGCGCCGAGCACGCCTGACAAGGCGGCCACCGAGCCGACGGACAGATCGATCCCGGCGGTGATGATCACCATGGTCATGCCGACCGCGATAATCGCCACTACCGCCGACTGGACACCGATGTTGAACAGGTTATTTGCGCTGAGGAAGGCATCGGAAGCGAAGGACAGGTAGACGAAGAGCGTCACCACGGCGCCGGCCGCCGCCAGCTGGGACACCGCGGAACGAACTCGGTCGCGCCACGCGTCGGACAACTACGTCACCGACCCGATGGCACTTCCGGTGGCCAACTGCATGACCCGCTCCGCGGAGAACTGTTCGCGATCCAATTCCCCAGTGATTCGTCCGGCGCGTAAGACAATGATGCGGTCACACATGTTGAGCAGCTCCGGAAGGTAGGAGCTGATGATGACAATCCCGCGCCCCGCACAGGCCAGTCGCCCGATCAGATCGAACATCTCGGCCTTGGCGCCCACATCGATGCCACGCGCTGGTTCGTCGAAAAAAAGTACCTGGCCCTTGGTCTCCAACCACCTCGCCACCACGACCTTCTGCTGGTTACCACCGGAGAGCACCCGGACCGGACATGTGACCGACGGCATCTTGATGCCCAGCTGGTTCCCGCGGGACTGCGCAATCTTCCGCTCCTTGCGCAGGTCGATGATGCCGAAGCGGAGCGGGATGTTCGCCAGGGTGATGTTCTGATCGGTCGGGAGCGGCAGGGCCAGTCCCTCGCCCTGGCGATCCTCCGTCAGGTAGGCGAGCCCCGCCTCGATTCCCTGCCGAGGTGACCTGATGTGGACCTCGCGTCCGTGCAGGAGAACGCGGCCGGCGTCGGGGATGTCCGCGCCGAAGATGGCCCGCGCGAGCTCGGTCCGACCGGCGCCGACCAGACCGGCGAACCCGACAATCTCGCCGGCCCGAACCTCAACCGTGCAGTCGACGAGGTCGACGACCTTGCCCCGCCGGCAGATGCCTTCCGCCCGGAGCAGAACGTCGCCGATCTCGACCTCTGGTTTGGGATAGAGGTTGTCGATGTCCCGACCGACCATCAGCCGGATCAGGCGTTGCGGTGACACCTGCGCTGCGGCCAGCGTCCCGACAACCCTGCCGTCGCGCAGGACGGTGACCCGGTCGGCAAGGCGGGCCATCTCGTCAAGGCGATGGGAGATATACACGATCGCGATGTTCTGCGCCTTCAGCTCCGCGATCACCCCGAACAGATCGCCGATCTCAGCCTCCGTGAGCATTGTGGTCGGCTCATCCATGATCACGACCCGAGGAGTTCCGCTGAGGGCCTTTGCGATCTCGACCCGCTGCCGATCAGCGACCGGGAGCGTACCCACCAGACGGCCCGGATCCACCGCGAGGTTGACCCGGGCAAGCAGCGCGCTGGCGCGCCTACGGTCGGCGCGACGAGACAGCACGCCCAGCCGGGCCGACTCGTCACCCAGACACAAATTCTCTGCAACCGTCAGGTGGGGGGCGAGCGCCAGTTCCTGATGCACCATCGACACGCCCAGCACCAGCTGGGCGAAGCGCGGGCCACGGAACTCCACCGGCTTGCCCTGGACGAGAACGACACCGTCGTCCGGCCGCTCGATCTGCGACAGCAGCTTCATCAAGGTCGACTTGCCGGCACCGTTCTCACCGGCAATGACGTGGACCTCGCCGGGCAGCACAGTCAAGCTGACCCGATCGACCGCGAGCACCCCTGGATAGCGCTTGGACACCTCGCGCATCTCCAGCACCGGCTCGACCACAGCGCCGCCACCAATCCGTGGAGAAAAGAGTGAGTGCAGCCCGAATACCGCGATGAGGCGGTGCAAGCGTACTTCGCCCATACTGAGGCGCTGTGGCCGGCACTGTTTCCGCCGGAAAGTATTACACCATTTCAGGTTGCAGTCGTGGATCGTGATCAAGGAATTGTCGAGGACTGTGCAACTTGTGGCGCTAGGTACCCAGTTCAGCCAGTTCCTCGTTAGTCAACAGTCGGGAGCGGATCAGGAACCGAACTCCCTCCGGAGCCTCGAGGGAAAAGCCGCTGCCCCTGCCTTTGACCACATCGATGGTGAGGTGGGTGTGGCGCCAATATTCGAACTGGGACTTCGACATCCACACCTCGATCGGCTGCTCGATCCCATCGATGACCAGCTCGCCGAGCCGGACGTCAGAGCCACCGGTGCGGAACTCCCCCGCGGGGTAGCACATCGGCGAGCTGCCGTCACAGCAACCGCCGGACTGGTGGAACATCAGCGGTCCATGCTGCTCAGCCAGCTTTCGCACCATGTCCGCCGCCGCCGAGGTCATCTCAACCCGTTGTGCCGGCACCATGTCCTCCCTGTGGTGAACCCATGGTGGCCGTCGGCGCATGGCACGGTGCCGACGGTCCACCGTCAGGGTCACGGTCGCGGATCAGAAGAAGCCCTGGGGCTTGGTGGAATAGCTGACCAAGAGGTTCTTGGTCTGCTGGTAGTGCTCCAGCATCATCTTGTGGTTCTCCCGGCCGATACCGGACTGCTTGTACCCGCCGAACGCCGCATGTGCGGGGTAGAGGTGGTAGCAGTTCGTCCACACCCGGCCAGCTTGGATATCGCGACCCGCGCGGTAGGCGCGAACAATGTCACGTGACCACACCCCGGCGCCCAAGCCGTACAGCGTGTCGTTGGCGATCTTGATCGCGTCGTCGTAGTCGTCGAACTTCGTCACCGAGACGACTGGTCCGAAGATCTCCTCCTGGAAGATCCGCATCCGGTTGCTGCCCTCAAAGATCGTCGGCTTGATGTAGTAGCCGCCGGACAGTTCGCCGCCGAGATCGGCGGGTTCACCGCCGGTGAGTATCCTGGCACCCTCCTGCCGGCCGATGTCCAGGTAGGACAGGATCTTCTCGTACTGATCGTTGGACGCCTGAGCGCCGATCATGGTGTCAGTGTCCAGGGGGTGACCCTGCACGATCTGCTCGGTGCGCTTGATGGCGTCGGAGAGGAAACTGTCGTAGATGCTGGCCTGGATCAGCGCCCGCGACGGGCAGGTGCACACCTCACCCTGGTTTAGGGCGAACATGACAAATCCTTCCAGCGACTTCTCGTAGAAGTCGTCCTGCGCAGCGGCGACGTCTTCGAAGAAGATGTTCGGGCTCTTGCCGCCCAGTTCCAGCGTTACCGGGTGCAGGTTCTCGCTGGCGTACTGCATGATCAACCGGCCGGTGGTGGTCTCGCCGGTGAACGCCACCTTGCCCACCCGGGGGCTGGACGCCAGCGGTTTGCCCGCCTCGACCCCGAACCCATTGACCACATTGAGCACACCGGGCGGGATCAGGTCGCCGATCAACGCCAGCAGCACGTGAATGGACGCCGGGGTCTGCTCGGCGGGCTTGAGCACCACCGCGTTGCCGGCAGCGAGCGCGGGTGCCAGCTTCCAGGTCGCCATCAGTAGCGGGAAGTTCCACGGGATGATCTGCCCGACCACGCCGATCGGCTCGTGGAAGTGGTAGGCGACGGTGTCTGCGTCGATTTCCGAGATACCGCCGTCCTGCGCACGGATGGCCGCAGCGAAATAGCGCCAGTGGTCCACGACCGCCGGCAGGTCGGCGGCCAGCGTCTCGCGGATTGGTTTCCCATTGTCCCAGCTGTCCGCAACAGCAAGCTTGTCCAGGTTCGCCTCGATCCGGTCGGCGATCTTGTTCAGCACATTGGCGCGCTCGGTCACGGACGTCTTGCCCCACGCGGGCGCGGCTCCGTGGGCCGCATCCAGAGCCCGGTCCACGTCTTCTGCGGTACCGCGGGCGATCTCGGTGAACGTCTGCCCGGTGACCGGGGTGGGATTGTCGAAGTACTGCCCCTTCGCCGGCGGGACGTACTCACCCCCAATGAAGTGGTCGTACCGCGATTCGTACGACACGATGCTGCCGGCCTCGCCCGGTGCCGCGTACCTCGTCATGGTGAACCTCCTGGAAACATCAAGGGCACGACCAGTGCAATGTAAGCCAGCGCCCGTCTATGCCGCCGATGAGCTGGCCGACCTCAGGAACCGGCACCCACTGGCGGCGGTGCTGCCGCTGCTGCGCTTCACCCTGGTCAGCGTCGCCGATGAGGCGGTCCATGTAATGATCGTGACCGACGCGGACGGCAGTATCCTCTGGCGTGAGGGGTCGCCCGCGGTGCGGCGGCTAGCGGATCCTGTCGGGCTGTCGGAGTGCTGGCCGCTCGACCGGACGGCCGATGGCCGGACCGGATCGACGTGGCATGGCAGGTGAGCGGATCACGCTGGCCGGCAACCGTCCCACCGCCAGCCTCGACGGGCGCTCGCTGCCGCTGACCACCCGGCGGCGCGGAACTGCTTGCCCTGCACCCAGAAGGGCTGACCGCGGAGCAACTGGCCCTCCATGTCTATGGCGAGGGCGGCAACCCGACCATGATCCGCGCGGAGATCCACCGGCTGTGCAGCCTGCTTGGTGGGGTCGTGCAGACCAAGCCGTACCGGCTTTGTGCCGAGGTCAACATGGATCTCCATACCGTGCGAGCCGCGCTGCGTTCCGGTCAGCTGGACAAGGCGATGCGGATGTGCGCTGGCGCGTTGAGGCACCGTGACCCGCGAGGACACTAATATCGATGGCCGACTGTCACCTTGTCGACCGCAGAATGATAACCTTTCCAATAAGTAGCGCGAGGCCCTTGGTCCTTATTAAAGCGCATCCAGGAGACCTGGCTGCATACCCTCGGCAATTTAACACTTACTGGCTACAACGACGAGTACAGCGATCATCCCTTCGCTGAGAAGCGTGACATGAAGGGCGGCGCCATCGATAGCCCGAATTGCCGCATGCCCTTGGTCTCATCATCTCATCGGCGAAGATAGCTCGAATGTTACAGGCACCGGACAGAGCGTGCCCGCCTTGTCCAGCCGGTTGAGCTATCGCTTCATCAGAGTGCCCCACCCCCGAGCACGGACAGCCGGTCACGTCGCGGCGGGTGCCGAGAACAACGCCTGGCACGACGTGTAACACAATGTGCGGATCCGCCGAATTCTCGGCATCGGAACCATACGCTGTGGTTCCCGAGTGAACGTAGCGCCGATGTCCACCCTTCCCCTAGCGGAGAACTGCCCGCTGGAGGTCGATCTCACAAAGGATTGAGCGGGGGTGAACAGCGGGGGCCGAGTGCTGGTGGGGGATTTCTGATGATGTGGAAACCGATGATGTGGAAACCGAGGGGTAGTCGGAGTCGGGCGCGGTCGCCGTACCGCCGGGGTCGCCCCGGCCACGGTGGTCGTCGGTCCCGGGCAGCCGGGGCGGTGCTCCGACGCACCAGATCCGCCGGGCTGCCACGGTCCGCGATCGTCGTGTTAGTGGTTGTTGTCGGGCTGTTAATAAGCGCATTCGCGTTCCTAGCCGGTCCGGAGCGGGCGCCGCGGAAGACGCTTGTGTGGGTCGCGGAGAAGACGACCGCGGCGCCGAGCGTGGTGCCCAAAGAGCTGACGGCAGCCGTCTACGGCGTGGCCGGGACAGGTGATGGCGAGCTCGTCGTCTACCCGGTCGGCCGCCGAGCGGAACGCCTAGAGCCGGTGTCGCTGACCGTGAAGAGCAACGGCGACGTCGTCCGGGATGAGCGGCGCCGGAGGGCGGCCATCGACGACCGGCTGGCCAAGCTACGCGCGGCGGTCGACGGGGCCCCGGTCGGCAAGGAGGGGTTCAGCCTCTATGCCGTGCTCCAGGCGATCGCCGACGAGGCCGCTCAGACCGACGACCGCATCGACGTATGGCTCAGCACCACGATCCTCACCGGGTCCGTCGACCCGCTGCGGGTACCGGCGCTCACCGCTGATCCCACGGCCGCGGTGACCGAGATCATGAAGGGTCCGATCAGTCGGCTCAAACTAGGCAACGTCAACCTGCACCCGGTGCTCCTCGTCCCGGTCGGGCCTGACCAGGCGCCGCTGACTGCGGCCGACGAGGCCTGGCGCACCGACTTCGTGACCCAGCTCGGCAAAGCCCTGGGCGCCGAGGTCACGGCGCCGGTCCGCAGCGACACCGGCGAACCGCCCTGGGCGTCCCCCGCCGTCGTTCCGCCGGTGATCCCGCTGGTCGATGCGACCCCGGAGGTCCCTCTCGACGCCTGCGCCGGCAACAGGTGCGTGATCGACAACCTAGCATTCCATCCGAACGAGGCCAGGTTGGTTGATCGAGATGGTACCCGGCAGCGGGTGGCGGCGTTCGTCGCCGCGCTTGCGCCCCGCGGGGCGTACCGGATCCGGGTCACTGGCTTCACTGCGGCCTTTGGTGACGCCAAGAGCGCCCGGGTGCTGTCCCAACGGCGGGCGGGCGTGATCGCGGCGCTGCTCGAGGCCGAGGGCGTGCCGCCGGAGGACCACGTCGTCGAAGGGCTGGGCTTCGACCGGCGGGCCGACCCGACTAAGGGAGCCCAGGACCCCGCGCAGCGCGTGGTGATCCTGACCCTCGAGCCGCGCGGCTGACTCCCCTCAACACACCATCTGGGCAACTGGAACATCCAGGAGAAGACAGTGAGCAAGTTCTCTCGACGTGGACGTGACGCCGACGACTGGCGGACGGTGACTGGGGTAAGGACCCGCACCTGGAGCGAGGACAAGGTGCCGCAGCAGGCGCGGACCCTGATCGGCGGGGTGGACGACGAGGTCTTGGGCATCGCGGTCGAGATTCATAATCGGGTAGCGGACCCGAGGACCGGGCAGCCGTACGCACCGAACAACTACCAACAGTCGGTGGTGAAGGCCTTCGCGAGCACGTGGACTGCGGCCCAGGAGGACTCCACCGCCGCGAGCATGGCGCTCGACGAAGCCTATCTCGACCGGGCTGGCGCCGCTGCAAGGTGCGCGGACGAGGCGTTGGACCTCGTGGCCGAGGCCGGCACTATCCTCGACCAGGCCGTCGAGGCGCCTTCGGGGGCCCAGCTCAGCCGTCGCCAGGTGGCAAACGAGCACAGAGCTGACGCTGAGCTGGCGCGCCGGCGGGAGGCGGACGGCGACTACCGGCACCGCCAGCGGGCCATCAGCCGATGGGTCATCCTGTTCGGGGCGATTGTGTACGGGTTGGTCGATCTCCTTCTGCTTTACGTCCCGATCCTCAACCTGGGAGCAATCGAGGATCGCGGCGACCTCATTCGCTGGCTCATCGCCGTCATCCTGTCTGTGGCGCAGGCTTTTTTCCTGGACCTTGTGCTGCGCGAACACCAGGAGGCTGACCGGGACTGCACCGATCTGCGCAACGCGATCCGAGACTACAACCGGGACGTGCGCCAGGGCACCGACGTCGTCCCGCCCAGCAAGGCCGACATCGAGTTCGCCGACGGCCGGCTGTGGCGCGCCAAGTTCTTGCTGGTTGTACTCGCCGGGATCACCGGCGTGCTCGCGGCCGTTCGGATCGCGATCCTCGTTCGCGAGACCAACTTCTCGGTCGCTGAGGCTGCGCTATTCGGAAGCGCCCTGGGGCTCGTGCTGGGCCTGCTCGTGGTGGTGCTGGGCCGCCTCGTCTGCCGGGGAAACGCACTCGGTGACCAGCTGCGGATCGGTGGCGAGATCATCGAGGACACCAGACGGCTGGAGCAGGAGGCCATCGCCGAGGTGACGCGGGCCCGTGATGCCGCCACGGCCGAACTCGACGCGGCGAAGGCGGCGAAGGCGCGCGGAGATGACAAACGCTTGTTGGTAGCGAGTCGGTACTGGGAGGGGATGCAGCTGGCCGAGACCTGGCTGGGGGTCGCCCCGCCGCTACCCCGGGCCCTCCGGTCGATACCGGTCGTGGAGGAGGCCAACCAGCGGGTTGATGCCCCTATGGATGTCAAGCCGCTGAGGCTGGCGTAGTGCATTGAACTGTGGGCTTGATGAGCTGGTAGATCTCACGAACGACGTAGCGTTTGAGGCAGCGGATCGCTTCACGGTTTGT
>JALZHU010000355.1 GCA_030860695.1 Actinomycetota bacterium | reverse complement strand
CCTGAGAAAGGTACGAGTGTGGTGTCCCCGAGGCGGCTGCACGGCAACCGGGACTTCCGACTGCTCTGGTCGGGACAGGTGCTCGCCATCACTGGGGCGCTCTCGGCGGCGGTGGCGCTGCCGCTGCTGGTGCTGAACACGACCGGATCGGCGGCGGTTGCCGGTTTCGTGGGCTTCGCGGTGCTCGCGGCGGTGGCGCTGACCACGTTGCCCGGTGGGCGGGTGGCCGACCGGTACGACCGCCGCGCGGTGCTCGTCTGCTGTGCCGGCGGCAGCGCGATCAGCATGGGGCTGCTCGCCGTCGCTGTTCACCTCGGCGTAGCCACGATTCCGGTCCTCTTGCTGCTGACGGCTCTGCATGGCGCGCTGTCCGGGGCGTTCAGTTCCGCCGGCATGGCAGCACTTCCGCACGTCGTCCCGGCTGCCCAACTACCGACCGCGCTGGCTACCGACACCGCGCGGCTGGCGGCTGCGGGGCTGGCGGGTCCGGTGCTGGCTGGGGCGCTGTTTGGGGTGTCTCCCGAATTGCCGTTTTCGGTGGCCGCGGTGGCTCTGCTTGTGGCCACGGCGTGCGTCATGGCGATCCGGACCCCGTTGCCCGCGCCGGCCCGCGCTGGGGCGAGTGGCGTGGCGACCGGGTTGGTCTTCCTCTGGCGGGACGGTGTGCTGCGCCGGATAACGTTCGTCGACACGGTGCACAACGCCGTGTTCAGCGCGGTTCCACTGCTGCTGATGGCGATTGGCTTGCGGCAGCAGAACTCCAGCCTGTCGATCGGGCTGGTGTACGCCTTGACCGGTGCTGGATCGCTGGTGGGCGCGCTCGCCGCCACCGGCCTGAGCCGCCGGCTCTCGCCCCGCCGCGCGGTCCTGATCATGTGCTGGGTCCCGGCCGTGCTGCTGGCTTTCTCCGCGCTCTCCCCGAGTCTGGAGGTGCTGGCCGTGGCACTCACGGCGGGCTGTCTGGTCAGTCCACCCGCTGACGCCGTGCTGACGTCGGTCCGGGTCGTGCGCACGCCTGATGCGCTGCAGGGGCGAACGCAGGCGGCCGTGAGCCTGGTCGGCATGTGCGCGACCCCGCTCGGTCCGCCGGCCGCTGGTTTGCTGCTGGATCACCTTGACGTCAGCGTGGCACTGCTGGTGCTCGCAACGTCCTTGGCCGCGTTGGCGGTCGTCACCACGCTGAGTGCGCAACTGCGCTGTGTGCCGATGCCTGGAGGGGCCGATGCCTGATCCTTTCCAGTGGTTGGAGGAAGAAACGGCCGAAGTGTGGGCGTGGCAGGAGGCCGAGAACTGGGCCGCCCGCGAATACCTACACGCCGCCGCGGCCTGGGAGGTCGCCCTGTCGACAGCTCGCCGGTTCAGCGTCCCGGCGCTGACCTACCGGCCGCCGGAGGTGTACGGCGGCCGGTGGTTCCGGGAACGGGTGCCGGACGGAGCTTGCAATCCGGTGCTGGAGGTCGCCGGGACCGCCACTGGTCCGGGACGGGTACTGGTCGATCTCACGGACTGGGACTCGATGTCCACGCTGCACTGGCGGCCGTCGCCGGACGGGCGGCGGCTGGCCTTCGGAGTCGCCAACTCGCCGCTGTTCCGGGTCGTGGACGTGGACTCTGGCGAGATGCTGCTGGCCGGACTGCCGTGCGGCGGCGTGTACCGGGTCACCTGGCTACCTGACAGCACTCGGTTGTTCTGCGTGGTCAACGAGTCCGACCGCTCGACGGCCTACCTGGTGCGGCTCGCAGCCGAGCCGGAAGTTCAATGCCAGGCGCTGCCCGCTGATCCGGTCACCCGGCGGGTGACGGTCTCGCCGGACGGGCGATGGGCCCTCGCGCACGACTCGGCCCGACCGAATTACCTGCGCGACCTCGACAACAGCTCCGACTGGGTGCCGTTCCTGCGCGATGCCACCGGGGAGTTCCGGGGAACCGTGGTGGGCGGGGAATTCGTGGCGGTCACCGACCAAAGGACGGCCAACGGCAGGGTGGTGGCGATCCCGCTGGACGGCTCCGACTGGCGCGAGCTGGTGCCCGCCGGCGACTGCGTGCTCTTCTCGGTGGCGGACATTGGAGCGGAACTTGTGCTGGCCGAGTACGCCGACGGGGCCAGCCGGCTGCGGCGGATCGCGCCGGACGGCACCGTGCTCGGGGAGATCCCATTGCCGGACAAGGGAATGGTCTGGCAGGGTCCAGGGCGTGACGAGGGCACGGTCACCGCGGCGGGCAACGGGTGCACGTTCTCGTTCTCCTCACTGACCCGGTCACCGGCCACCTACCACTACGTGGCAGGCGCTACGGCGCCACGGCAGGTCACCCCGCCACAGGTGTCGGTCGAGGGCGCGGTCATGCGAACCGGTACCGCCAACGGCATCCCGTACAAAGTGGTGTGCAAGACCGAGCACCCCGGCCCGCGACCGTTGATCATCGGTGCCTACGGCGCGCTCAACATCGCCTGGCTGCCGGCATATCTGTTCGCGCTGCCGGCGGCGTGGGTGCACCTCGGCGGTGTCTACGTGCACGCCCACCTGCGGGGCGGCGGCGAATACGGGACCGACTGGTGGCAGGCAGCCCGGCGGCACACCAAGCAGACCACCTTCGACGACCTCTACGCCGTCGCGGCGGACCTGATCGACCAGGGCTGGACAACGCCGGAGCAGCTCGGCGTGTTCGGCGCCTCACTCGGCGCGCTGCCCGCCGCCGTAGCGGCAACACAGCGCCCACAGCTGTTCCGTGCCTGCGTCGCCGTGATGCCGGTGCTGGACCTGCTGCGCTGCGGGAAGGACCCGGTGACCATGGCCGACATCGTGGCCACCGACCTCGGCGACCCCCAGAACCCGTCGGACGCGGCGGTGCTGCGGGCCTACTCGCCCTACCACCAGGTGCTCGACGGCACCGCCTACCCGGCGGTGCTGCTCGACTGCGGCGCGTCGAACCGGAGTTGTCCGGCCTGGCACGGCCGGAAGATGGCCGCCCGGCTGCGACAGGCCACCTCCTCCCGGCACCCCGTGCTGCTGCGAGTGCGCCCGGGCGGGCACTTCCCGGAGACCGCGCCGGAAGACGTATTGTGGCGGGAAGCCGAACAGCTCGCGTTCTTCGCGAAGGAACTGGGTCTGCCGCTGCCGGAGGTCGCAGTTGGAAGTAGCTAACCGCACAATGATCAATCACACCGGCGCGGCGGTGCTGCGGCTGCTCGCCGACCGCACCGGTGTGACGTGCCGATTGTCGCGGGTGTTGGCCCGGCACGGAGTCGTGCCCATCCACGACCGGGGCCGGGTACTGGCAGATGCGGCGGTATTGATCGCCGATGGTGCGGCGGGTGCTCTCGGATTCGGCCACCCTGCAGGATCAGGGTGAGCTCTATGGACCGGTGGCCTGCCCGGACAATCCAGGACTTGCCGGAAGGCCCGTTCTCACTGCATCAGGGGTAGGGCGGCCGGTTGATAGGCTCGGCTCGTCTGCAGCGTTCCTACATGATCCGTTTCTAAGCGACCGCTTTGTCGGTTTCGCTCACCAGCGACTTCGGTTACCGCACGTCAGCACAGCGCTAGGATCATTCCGCCTTGTAACCGGACGGTTCGGGGTTCGAGTTGTGGTTGGGGAGGTCGATCGACGTAGTCGTTGAAGACGGCCGTCGTACGATTCGCGCAGGCCTTGGCAGCGTTCCAGCCGTGCCAGAACGGCGTTTGGTCGTCTCCAGTGGCCAGGAGTGCGTTCTTGATCGCGCCGGGCTGGATGTCGGTGTCGGCGAGCTGGTCGAACGGCAGCCAGTGGAACTCCACCCAAGGGGACTCGAACCTGTGACCAAGACTGTGGTCTTAGACATGTTCGCCGATGCCGATGCGGAGTTGGGTTTCTTGTGCTCGTTGGGCTGCGGCGCTGGCTCCGTAGTGGCGGGGCATGTCCTCCGAGGTCCACCCGAGTAGCAGCATGAGGTCTCCGGTGTCTCCCCCGGCAAGTTTCCACTCATGCGCAAAGTTGTGCCGCCACCGATGTGCGTGTACTCCCGGCAAACCCGCCGCCAACCCGCGACGCTTGAGCATGATCTTGATGCCGTTAGGGGCCAGCCGGCGGGCACCACGGTCAGCCAGCCACAGATCGGCTAGTCCGGCGCCCTTGTGCTTCGCGCGGGCACGTAGGTACCGGCTCAACGCTCTGCCGGTCTTGGGTCCAAACCGCACCCGCCGATCCTTGCTGCCCTTCCCGTGGTAACACACAGAATCCGTGGTCAGATCCACATCACCAAGTTGGAGACCAGCGACCTCAGACAGCCGTGCTCCGGTGTTGTAAAAAAGCCGGATGATCGCCTCATCCCGCACCTGACGGAAGCCCTTCCCCGTGCAGGTGGCCAACACTTTGGCCGTGTCCTCATCGCGGATGATCGGAATCAGTTTCTGCGGTGTCTTCGGTTGGCGGACCCGCTCCATCGGTGAACGCTTGATCTCTTGCTCATCGTCGCGGAGCCACGTGAAAAACTGCTGCAACCCCTTGTGTTTGTTCAACGCCGTGGCCGCCGAGCGGGTCTGGATCATCCAGGCTTGAAACGCCTCCACATGCCCCCGAGTGACCTCGACCGGATCATCAGCAGCCGCAGCCGCCTCTGGGTCCGGCGAGTACTCCCCCAGATAACGAGCTAACTGGGCAGCAGCCAACAGGTAGATGTAGCGGGTTGTCTCCGGGTAGTTCCCCGATCTCAATGACCGATCCCAATCACGCAAATACCCGGTCCAGGTCATCGACAGGCCGATAGTGATCTTGTCCAGGTCCATCAGGGGCATCGGTGGTCTCCGAGTCAAGGAGTCCATGAGCGCCATGCTCACAGACAAGGCCCAGAGCATGATCATGAAAGAAGGGTCTCCGCAGGCTCTGACCTGCGGAGACC
>JALZHU010000354.1 GCA_030860695.1 Actinomycetota bacterium | reverse complement strand
CGAAGCGACAACCGGCCCACAGTCACCACAGGGTCAGTCCGCGGAGAGGCCACGACGCTCCGGCGCGTACCGCTCAGATGGCGTCAGCACCCCAACTCCCAACCCCACCAGGCTCAGGCCTGCTCACCGCGCAACTCGACGAATGCCGAGTCGACGTGGCCGTGCTCACGCATGGCATGGACACCATCCCGGCCGACCGGTTCCTGTTCCACGTCAGTGGGACCGCTTACCGGCGGGTCGGCAGTAGCGGGGGCAGCGTCCCCCACGGCGTGTACCTGGATGCGCTCGTGATCAGTCCGTGGAGTTCTCCCCTAGGGTGCCTCGGCTTCAGCCGGTTGGCATGCGGACATGGATTGGCGACCAGCAGTTGCGGTGATGTCAGGATCTTGACCGTCGGTAGCCATGGTCAGTGCCCTATGAGCGATGACCGGTGTGGCCTCGACAGGGATATTGAGCAAATCGATCCGCTGACCGTTGATGTCAACGATTCGGATCATGCGCACGTCGCCGGTCCGAAACCAGTCCACGGCCACCTTTCGGCCGCTGTCAAGCCTGACTCGGCGAGGAGCACTGCTCCACCCGACCATGATCAGCGCGATACGACGGACCGGGGCCCGTTGGGCTCCGACTGTCTCGATCAGCGCGGCGAGCTCGATGTCTGGATCTGCCGACCGTGGCCACCACGCACCATCGAAAGTACCCCCTGGGAAGCCATTCGGCTTCAAACTGAGCCGCGCGGGGACAGTTGACGTCACCGTGCTCGTGACGGAAAGCAGATTCGTAGTGTTGGTGAGATCCGACATCACGTCGGCCCGTTCCATCCCCGACGTCCATGGAGGCCGGTGTCGTGGTACGACCGAGAACGACGTAAGCAAGGGTGCCTAAGTCGGAGAGCTGTCGGCTACCTTCACCCTACGCCTCCTCGGTGGGGTTCGGGTGTGATCTCCTAGAGTCGTACATCTCGCCTGTACGACGATCCCAGGTGGCACTGTTGCGCCGACGGATCAACTGATCACGGGCAGCTGAAGCGGCGCCTGCGACGATGCGCGACCCGAAAACCGATCACGAAGCCAGAATCTCTGGGCCGTTGAACCGCGGAAACACATCTCAACATTCTCACCGCTTCTCGCCCCTGCCCAACGTCTGACGGCCTGGAGACGATCTGATCTTGATCGGTGATCTACCCACGTCCGCCCCGACTCGAAGCGAAGAATTCAGACCATAATAGTCGTTGTTCGTGGATAACAACGAATTACTTGCGACTTTCGTCAGCACGAACGCCCATTTTCTGTGGGCCGCATCGTGTTGCCTGGCGTGTTTAGTGATCGAAAAGTGTCTAAAACGATCATGATGGATTAAGCCAACCTGGATGTGTTGCTAGCTAGCCGGTACTAGGGATGGACCCGAATTGATCCGCTATGATCAGCTGGCAGTGGTGCCGCGTGCTCGCCGACTTTTCGCTTGACGGACAGCAGCAGCACTCCAATACGATCGCCATCGACGATGCATCTGGAGTAGGTGCGCCAAGAGGAGCATTCGTGGGCACGAAGAACGAAAGACCGCGCCCAAAGGACGCGGACGAGCTGCTCGCCCAGGCTGCAGTCGCCGCTGCCCTTCACGCGCCCGTCGAACGAACCGATGACGGGTCACGTCCGGGGATGTGCGATCTTGAGATCCAGTACCCGGATGGGCGTCGTGGTGCCGTCGAGGTGGTCTCTACCCGCGATTACCAGACGGAGCAATTCGCGAGCGCGACCCTTGGGAAGGGACACATCGCTCACTCGGCGCTGACGCGCGTCTGGGGCGTGTCGGTAGCACCAGAGGCGACTGTCAAGAAAATGGTGGCTCGGTTACCTGGGTTTCTGGCGAGGCTGGAGGCCAACGGCGTTGAAGGCGCCCAACGTGGTCAGTACGGTCCGTGGCTACGCGAGATGGAGGATCTGGGCATTGATCTCTGTTGGTCGAGCCCGGCGATCGACACCGTCGTTCCTGGCTTTCGCCTGTTTCCATTTCCGACTGGTGCCTGGTCCAAGGGTATCGACACTGCAGTTCAACGCTGTGAGAAGTTTCTGGCAGCGGATGCACAGAGCGATGTAGTTAACAAGCTGCGCGCTGCCGGGGCCGATGAGCGCCACGCTGTCGTTGTCGTAACGCGACATTGGCTTGACGTTGAAGACGAGATCCGTTGTGGACGTGCCTTACCGGTCGCTTCCCCGGTCTTCCCAAAGGAGATCGACGTGCTGTGGATGGTGGTGCTCTGGGGAGGCCCCACTCGCGCGGTGTACTGGACGGGCGATCGCGGCTGGGCCGACATCATCTTTGACGATTGGCGACCGGAGGCTTGGAGATAACGGCCTACTTCAGCGGGGAAGATCACGGATCGGGAACACGAAATGCCCGAGGAGAGCCCCAGCTTGGAAGGCTGCGCCCACTGCGCCGTCAGAGGCCTCGGTCAATGGTCAGGCATGGTCACGGCGTACCGCTGTTGACCGTGGTTGACCGGTGTTAATGGCACGCTAATGGCACACGCGGGGTTGTTGGCCTGCCGCAGGACGGGCGCGACGGGATACCCGCTCCCCTGGTGACCCACCACTACTCGAGCCCACGTCCCGGAGCCATCCGGAGCGAGGCCCGCCGGAGGCACCTGTGTTTGATCGAGAGCTTGGGGACCCTATATCACTGCCCTGGTCAAGGCTTTGACCTGCGGTCAGCTGTGGTCAGGGGTGACCCCGGTTGACTGTTGCTGACCCTTCCTTATGGCACGCGTGTGGCACGGCGCACCGGGCCCAACCCCCGCCGTGCAAGGGTCCGGACCGTAACACTCCGTGAGCTGGGAAGCATTGTTGGGAAGCATTGTTATGGGCGGTCAGCAAGATTCTGTCCGCACTCGCCCGTGGTTCCCCGTAGGAACTGGGCACTCGTGGGGGACGAGCCAAGATTGGCTGTCGACCGTGATGAAGCAGCCCTGGACTCCTGCCAGAGGTGCACGCAAGACAAACATCCGGCTGTTCGGCACCGCCCTGGGCGACTGGTGTCATCGCCGTCGTGAACGATGGCACAGTGATGTGGCGAAGCAAGCGGCGGGAACGAGCCGAGGCGACCGTAACCCGCTTGCGGCCGATCTCCACCTGGCTGCTGCTCCTTGCCGTGGTCGTGGCCTTCACCTTGCCGTTGACCGTCTGGCTGTACGGCATCGCGGGCGACGATCCTGCCCATCAGATCGAGGCGATCAAGACTGGGCTGACTGTGGCCGCGGGGACGGGTGGTTTCTTCGCGTTGTTGCTGGCATTTCGGCGGCAGCGCTCCACCGAGATCATCGCTGCCGAGACACGGGAGGCGCGGGATAAAGAGTACGAGCAGCGGGATCGGGCAGCTGATGCGAGCGAGCGGGATGCGGAGCAGAGGCGGATTACTGAGCTGTACACGAAAGCTGCCGATCAGTTGGGAAGCGAAAAGGCGCCGGTGCGGCTGGCGGGTCTGCATGCGCTGGAACGCCTGGCGCAGAACACCCCGGAGCAGCGTCAGACCATCGTGGACGTGATCTGCGCCTACCTGCGCATGCCCTATACTGCACCCGAGAAGCAACCGCCCGCCGAGGATGCCCCCGCCGAAGCGCGCACCGGCTACGAGAACCGCCGCCAGGAGTTGCAGGTTCGATTGGCCGCGCAGCGCATTCTTGCTGCGCACCTCAGACCCGACTCGGGAGATGCCTTCTGGACTGGCATCAATCTGGATCTCACCGAAGCTCACCTCTACCAACTCGATCTGACTAACTGCCACACACAGAAGGTCCAGTTCGGCGGGGCGCGGTTCAGCGGGAACGCGATGTTCGGCGAGGCGCAATTCGGTGGAAGCGCAGTGTTCACGAGGGCGCAGTTTGGCGAGTACGCGGTGTTCGGCGAGGCGCATTTCGTCGGGCACGCGGATTTCAACGGGGCGCAGTTCGACGGATATGCGGACTTCGAGGTAGTGCTATTCGAGGGACGGGCAGACTTCAGCGAGGCACAGTTCGACGAGATCGCGGACTTCGGCGAGGTGGTGTTCGATCAGTACGCGAACTTCAGGGATGCGCAGTTCGGCGGGGAGTCGATGTTCAGCAGAGCGCAGTTCGGCCGCACCGTGGTATTCAGCGGGACACGGTTCCGCAGATACGTGGCCTTCGTCGGGGCGCAGTTCGGCGGAGACGCGGACTTCGGCGGAGACACAGTGTCCAGCGGGGCACAGTTCGACGGTGACACGGACTTCGGTGGAACGTGTGCGCGACCAGGCCTCCGCCATTCGTGGCCGGCAGGGTGGACCACTCGCGACGCACGAACGGACGAGGGTGAGAAAGAAGGCTGGATGTACCTGGTACGGGTCGAAGGTGAAAGCGAGCAACAGCCGGATCGGGAAGATCAGTGCGGTAGCGAGGCGGGAACACTCGAAACATGAACCGTGGGAACGCGGCCCCGGCAGGCCACAATACGAGACTCTGTGGTGACTCCCGGCTCTGGGTGATATCCGTGGCGACCAAGAAGCACCCGTCACTGGAGTTAGTTCAGCCTCAGCGGCACTGACTCCGGCTTACAGGCCAGCTCGTCCGCCCCGCACTTTGCCACCTGCGCCAACGGAAGGATGGGGCTTGGTTAACCAGGAGGAATGCTCTCGCTATTTCTCCAGGTTCTCAGTACTTCTCGACGTCCGACGGCCCGGTGACGGCCCAAAAGTCGATCTTGCACACTGGGGTGGTGTGGCATCCCGTCGATCTGGCGCAGCCCGACCACACGGCAGCCCGGGGGCCGCCCTCGACGGAATCGGCGCGTGCGTCGTCTGGCTCTGCCCCCGGGCTGGCGTGTGGTAGCCCTCCGGGAGATTGACGGGATGCCACACCCCCCCC
>JALZHU010000078.1 GCA_030860695.1 Actinomycetota bacterium | reverse complement strand
GATGCGCCGCGCTCCGCGATCTGCTCAAGGTCTCCAGGATTTCTCGCTGTTGATCGGACATCGCCAACGACGCTGCTGCTCGACTCATAGCTCACAGCATAACACAAATCTGTAAAATTATTAGTAATACACTACACTAGCCAGGGTTTCCAGGACTTCTCGTTGCCCATCGGATATCGCCAACGGCGCCGCTGCTCGACTCATACCTCTAGCATAAACTACTGTAAATTCAATTTCAAGACACTACACTAGCTGTGGTGCCCATCGTCGGCGGTGTGATCGGTCAACCGGTAAGTTGGCTCGTCCGCCCCGATACGCCAATTACCCACTTTGCGCTCAAGTTCACGGCATCAATAACGATGCCGTTGCCGACGCCCCCGTTTTCGACATTATCAAACCCGACGTGGTTGATGCGTTGACCGCTGACGTGTTGATTGCCCACAACGCACATGTGGACGTTGGGGTTTTGCAGTGCAAGCTTGGCGAGTGGAAATGCCCGGAAATTTTCGACACGCTCAAGCTCGCCCGCCGCCTTCTGCCCGATGCAGACTCCTACAAATTGGGCGGTCTGGTGGAGGCGTTCAGGCTGGCCGAGAATCTTCCCGAGGGTCTTATGCCGCACCGGGCGACCTATGACGCCTTGGTGACGGCACGGCTCTTTACTCGACTCGCCACGCTTCCCGACACTCGCCCACTGACGTTGGAAGAACTCCGCGACACACCGGGAGGGGGCGACGATGACACTCCGGCCATTTTCTGACCACCAACGCGGCTATTCATCTCGGTTGACGGGCCGAGCGGCGCGGGAAAATCGACTATTGTACAGCACTTGGCGCAAATGCTCGTGGCGGCAGGTGAAACCGTTCACGTCACCACCGAGCCCTCCACCGGCCCTATTGGGGTACTGGCGCGGGAGCTGACCGAAACTGTCACCGGCCACGCGTTGGCGTGCTTGTATGCGACGGATCGGTATCACCACATCGAAACCGAGATACGGCCGCATATCAAAAGCGGCACCACTGTTATCTCTGACCGATACATTCCTTCCGGGCTGGTTATTCAACGGTTCGACGGTATCGACCCGGCGTTTTTGTGGCAGCTCAATTCCGAGGCCGACCGGCCCGACCTAGCGGTGATCCTGGAAGCCGACCCCGCAGTGATCGCGCAACGGCTCGACGAACGCGGCCCGCACAACCGTTTCCAACTCCGACCCGGCAGCGCCCACGCCGAAAACTATTTCTATAAGCAGGCCACCGAACGGCTCATACAAGCCGGTTTCGATGTGCTGCGCGTGGACTGCAACCGGCAAGCCGCCCACCACATCGCCGCGCACATCCTCGACCGCCTCACCACCTTTTTCGCGCCCCCAAAGGAGCGGGCATGAACCCCCAGCCTCTAGAGCCCGTGCCCCCTGAGCTTGAGGCTCTGATCAGTCTCGCCGCCGGAGCCCTCAACACCCATACCAACGATGCGGACCTGTGCGCGGTCTGCGGGTGCGCCTGGCCCTGCGAACGCGCCGTATTGGCAGAGCACAACTTGTCGGCCGCGCGATGACCCGTCCCCGAGGCTGGATTGGTCCGGCAACACGTGACCCCGGCACTGCCGGGCCAACCCTCCCCACCGCCCTACACGCCACGTACGCACAACAGCTCGCCGCCATGCTGGAGCTGGTGCGCTCCGGTGAGGCATTCTCCGAACCGGCCATCGCCCAACGCTTGTCAATCCGCCTTGTTGGCGTCCTCACGCGCCTCCACGAGGGACACCAAGTAGACGACCACGGCCGATGTTCGATCTGCTGGCCACGGCCCCGTAGATGGTGGCGACCTGGCCCCGCCGCGCGGCCTGCACCGTTCACGCCGCGTTCGCCTTCCACATGCCCAACGCCGCTACCTCCGACTTACGGCGGCCCCAGTGAGCACGAGGTATGCCGCGAATCCCGGCTATGCCGCAGGCGCATTCCCCCGTCCTCGGCCGGTCGGGTTAGTCCTGGTTGCTTCCCAACCGGCTGTGCAGGCGTTGATTGCTCGGTGGTGGCGTTTTACGCATTTCACCGATGACGCGAGTAATGTCATAGCCCGCGCTTTGATGGACGTACGCCCCGGCATCGACTGGCCGCGTCGCCTATTCGGCTGCTACACATTTGAAGTCTGCGCATGATTCCTGCTAGCTGGCCGTATTCACCGGAGACCTATTAGGCGTTCACGGCGTTGAGGGCAGCCGGGTTCACCACCTATTGCTGCGGAGACCGGCACGCCCCGCACGTCTTGGTCGCAGCATATGACTGGGGGGACAGTTACGTTGATGTGGTCAACATGCGGGGAGCGGATCGGGTCACAGCAGCCCGCCTACCGAAACATGACCACCTAAATGTCTTTGCCCCGTCTCATGCGGTCTGGCATTACATGGGTGCTCTCGAACCCGCTGTGGCCGCGATGCTGCGACTATCACCCTCCGGACACCCAGACGCGCCAATCACTGCCTACCCGGCACCACTGACGCTATTTGTTTCGTCGCGCGAGCAACGACCTATGACCGTCAAACCAGGCAGGCGCCCGTGAGACCGCGACCACAAGGGGGTGTAACAGTGCATATGACTGAGCCCGTACCGTATTTCGCCCCGCGCCCTTTCGTATGGTTTCCGCTAGCCCGCCAGCGGCACGCGATTGATCACCGTGACCGCGACGTGAAACGTGGTGAACCGATGCGGTGTCTGTGCGGTGTCACCCGCCCACGAGGCGCCGACGGCGACATCGAATGGCTGTGGCCCACATGCGAACAATGCTGGAATGAAACATGCAAAATCGTCGGAATCCGCCCACGCCAATAAAGAGTTGGTCGGCTTTCCAGTGGCGCTAGGATAATTGACACGCTCTATCTAGCGATCATGCGACGCTAGGACGCCGCCGCGAGCGAGTAACACTCGCTGTGGCGGCCTCCCGCACTCGCGCTATCGCTTTGGCTGCCGAGTGTTTTCCTTGGTTTGATTGTGATGGGTCGTTGTTCGCAGGTGGCTACGAATATGGGTCAGCGGGTGTGGGGCAGGTGGCGGTGGGTGCGTCTGGGTGGCGGGATGGTGGTAGTGCGGAACCAGAACTAGAAACACACGTTACCTGGACTACACCATACCTTTTCCCCCAGACGGTCACCTTCCTCCCAGCTGTCTATTTTTGTAGCCACGGGCTTGAATTTCGACTGCTTGGGCTAGCTGATATACGGGACAGGGCCAGGATTGTTGCATATTTGACATCGTCGCAGTGGGGCGATGTCCAGGGCTTGAGGGCTGCACTCAGGCATCGTTGGCGAGGGCAAGCTCGTGTAGGAGCGAATCGTGTCGCTCGAAGTGGTTTAGGTGGCTTTTTTTTAAAAAAGATGTTCACTGGTCCGTCTCCCTGGCCCGCCTGTTCATTAGCGATGCCGATATTTGCTTGAGGCCGTGACGACAGTTGAGTAGTGTGACCTCCACTACTGTGTCTCAACGATGGCAGTAAGTGGTCTACTCATGGCAAGATCAGCTGGGGCATGCGATCTCAATCGGAGAGGTAGCTGATTAATATGGCTCAAGACGTTATGTTCGCTCATGTTCTCAAGGATTTGATGGAGGAAAGATATAGGAAAATCGCGCTGAATTGGCTGAGCAGGTTCATATCTCACCCTCAGCGATATCTCAGTACGTGTGTGGGCGAGCTATGCCGAACTTGGATGTACTTGTCCATCTGGCGGATGTTCTAGATGTCAGTCTTGATTATCTTGTGTCCGGTAAAGAGACTGCCCCTACGGCACCAGAATTGGGTTACCTTGTTGGTCATTTTGAGTCGCATACGCGGTGTCGAGGCACAGGGCATCTCGCTGCACGATCTCGTCGCCCGAATCGGAGCCCGAGTGGTAGCAGAGATACGTTCGACCGCAGAGGAATTACTGCATGATCCGCGCAGCCTCGGCGGAATGCTGAATCCGGACGATGTTATCCCGATTGAATAGTGCAGTGTACGCACGACCATCTTGACTACTATTTAGGTCGCGAGATCCTCGTCTTCCCGTAGCCGGGAGCGGAGAACGTCACCGCGCCGAGCATGTTTGGTCAGTTGATTACAGAAAGCATTCGCGCGAACGTTCATTACGAATACATTGAGCGTTATTCACAACCTATACAATTGAGTCGATAGAATTCAAGTGCCGTGACTGCGGTCAGGCACAGGGAGAGTTTCGTAGTGGTCGGCGGTATCCGATGGCCAGTATTTTCCAGTTCTTGAGGTGAGCGATGCAGCGTTCGACAGCCGCACGCATTCCTGAGAGATGTTTGTTGGCTTTCTTCTGGGCTGGTGAGAGCTCCCCGCCGGGTGGTTTCTTGACGGGTGTCACGACGGGCTCACCGAGATAGCCCAGATCACCGATGACGAGGTGGTCGATCATGTGTTGGTCGAGGAACTCAGCCAGGCCGGTCTCGCGGAAGGCGGCGATGTCGTGAGCCTTGCCGCTCATGGGCTCGCCCGCGTGCATCAACCGGCCTTTGGTGCCGGCCAGCGCCTGCACGCCGGCGCCGCTGCGGTGGCGCTTGCCGGAGTACAACTCGGGGTGAGCTGCTCGGTTACCGGTAGGGATCAGGGCGGGATCAGGGTGCCATCGACGAGGACCACACGGCCGCCGATCGCCTCGGACGGTTCCGGAACCTCGCAGTCCAGCACCGCAGCGATCGGTTCTTCCAGATCGCTGACCATGCGGGAGATGGCAGGCTGACTGACCCCGAACACCGCGCCGGTGACCTCCTGGCTGCAGTTGTGTCGATAGTAAAACAACACGGCCAACACGGCGTCGAACAACTCCATCTTACGACGCCACCCACACAAGGGCTGCCAACCATCCACATATTCCTCGACCAGACAGTCGATAGCCCGACACAGTCATGAGTATTCCCAGGTTAATGCAGTGTTGAACACGTGCAGCGCGTCACTTTTGTGCGGCGGTTTGTTCCGTGGACAAGGATTGTTCGTGACTGTGATGTGCAGTGGCGAAATCGCACCTGCCATGTTCAACAGCTACTCGCGGATGGGCAGGAAAGAGGTAATCTTCGGTGTCGATTGTTCACCCAGCGACTGGCAGCGACTCATCGCGTCCGCTGTTGAGACCGAGTACTACGTGGCGCAGGAGGTAGTCGAGTTCGTGCACGTGCCAGTCCGCGTGATGTACGACGATAATGGGAATTCTGATTTCATCGTTGCTAAGCTGATCGTCAGCCCATTTTGTATCGGAGGAGTTTCTAGCGAGTGTCATGTTCGTATGGATTCTGCACAAAAGATCGGTGTGGTGACTCAGGGCGCGGGTGCGTTGCCGGGATGCCTTCTCGGCGCTCCGGTGTAGTTGGTGTAGTTGCAAGATGCGGCCACTGGGGGCCACTGAATAATCGGCGTGCCGCCCTGAGCGCGGCCGTGAGTTTGGGAGAACGGGTCCGCGCAGAGTGTGGAGCGCGCGGATCGGGAGTTTTGGACACGAAAGCGTTGGTGGGCATCTGGGTGTGGGCTGCTGCGTCTTCGCGTTCTTGACGGCGCATCGGCAGAATTTGGAACATCGTCACGGTGAGCCTAGACAACAGATCATGCCTTCCGCACGGATCGGCCGCGTCAACAGCGTCTACAAGATGGATTGCGATCATTGATTGGCGCAGTCAGCTTCCTGGGTCTAATTCCGTTGCGGCTTGGTAAGAGGCCATACTGGTCGGGTGTTGCACCACGATCGTGCGCGGGCTGGCTCGTTCGGCGAGGATGCTGAGTGCTACGACCGTGCCCGGCCGGGCTACCCATCGGCGCTGGTTGACGCGCTGCTGACCGACGCGCCCGGTGAGGTGCTCGACGTCGGATGCGGGACAGGAATCGTGGGGCGGTTGCTGTCCGGTCGCGGTTGTCGGGTGCTCGGTGTCGAGCCTGACCCGCGGGTGGCCGCGATCGCGCGTCGTCACGGGCTCGCGGTGGAGATCGGCACCTTCGAGGACTGGGACTCGGCGGGCCGTCGTTTCGATCTGGTGACCTCGGTCAAGCGTGGCACTGGGTGGACCCAGCGGTGAGGGCGGCGAAGGCGGCGACGTTGCTGCGGCCGGGCGGGCGGCTCGGCCTGTTTTGGAACAAGGCAGTGCACTCGGCCGATCTGCAGCGCCGGTTCGACGCGGTCTACGCCCGCCATGCACCGGAACTGGAGTGCTCGGTGGTGCTCGGCCGCGGATCCACCGAGCCGTTCAGCGACACGGCGGCGTCGCTGCGCGCTGGCGGGTTCGGCGATGTCGAGATCACCAGTTTCGGACAGGATCGGGAATACACGACCAGCGCTTGGCTAGATCAGCTGTCCACCCACAGCGATCACCGGCGGCTCGAACCCAGTCGGCTACGCGCCCTGCTGGCCGCTCTTGGTGAGGAGGTCGACCGTGTGGGTGGCCGTTTCGTCATGCACTACGACACTGTGCTGATCACCGCACGCAAACCCGCCGTGCCAGTGATGGGTGACTCAATTCTTGAGGGGACGTCGCCGTCAGCGGTGGTGATTGTTCCCAGGTGCGTAGCGGTCCCAGGTGCCGCCGGCGTCGGCGACGACTGGGCAGTGTGGTCACCTTGAAAGCCCAACACGCAGGCGCCGGTGTTTGGACTACGAGCTACGGATGGTGGCTGCCGCCAGGGTAAGGTGGGGACCTTTCGGACAAGTCGACTTCCAACCACCCGCACTCCTCGATCCCGACCGTCGACCTCACCAACCCACTCCGCCACTGATCGCCGACACCCGCGCCTTGGCAGAGCTCGTGAGGGCATTCAGATTAACTGTTTCCTACCGCGTGTGAAGGGCGGAAATCGTTGGCGTGGTCGATCGCCCATTGGCGGAACGTGCGCGGCGGTATGCCGGTGATCTCTTGTACCGTGGACGTGACCGGCACCGGTTGCGTGATCATCCTGGCGTAGGCGTTGAGCAAGCCGTTCACCACCGAAGGAGGCCAGCCCGCGGCGAGCATTTTCTGCCGTCCGGCCTCGGGCGAGATCTCTTCGAAGCGCAGCGCGCGGCCGATCGCTTCGCCAATGATGCGTACCTGCTCAATCTGGGTCAGCACCTGGGGACCAGTCAGGCAATACGTCGCCCCGCCGTGCCCGTCGCCGGTCAGCGCGTGCACTGCGACGGCTGCGACGTCCTGCTCGTGAATCACCGGTCTGGCCGCCGCGCCATGGGGCTCACGCACGACACCATCAGCTCGGATCTGCGGCGCCCACCACAGCGCGTTGGTCGCGAATGAGTGGGACCGCAGGAAGGTCCACGCCAGCCCGGATTTCTCGATCAGGCGCTCAAGGTCGGCATGGAACTGGTTGATGGGATCAGCCTGCTCGTCGACGTCATCGCGCACCCCCATCGACGAGAGATAGACGATGCGGTGGACGTGTTTGCCAACCACCTCCAGGACCGCCGGCGCGGCCTCGGCGGTGAGGAAGGGCCAAACCAGGAATACCGCCTCGACCCCGTCCAGACCCGCGTTCAAGGTGCCTGGATCGGACAGGTCGCCGCGGACGAGTTCGACGCCGTCCGGCAGCCCGGCCGAATCCGGGTTGCGGGTTAAGGCGCGGACACCAGAACGCGTGCCCAGCAGCTGGGAGACGACCTGTCTACCAACATTTCCGGTCGCCCCGGTCACGAGGACCATACTCTGCTCGGTCATGGGATGTTCCTTCTCAGCCTCGTAGCGAGATCGCCAGCCGCCTTGAGAAGCGACACTCACCCGAGGTTAGAAGCTGAACTAGACTTGAGGTCAAGTCGATGGATCACTCGATGGGTCACACGCGGGCTCAAGCAGCCGTCGTGGGCCCGGCCCGTGCTTGCCGAGCTGGTCGTAAGGATTGGCCAACCGGCAACGGTCAATGGACAGGCAGCCGCATCCCACACAGTCGGTGAAGTCGTCGCGGAGCTGCTGGAGATGGCGTATCCGCTGGTCGAGCTCGGCCCGCCAGCATTGAGATATCCGTTGCCAGTCACGCCGGGTGGGGGTACGGCCATCCGGTAACAGCGCAAGCACGGCGGCGACGTCCGCCAGTGGGATCCCGACTCGCTGGGCGATGCGGATCAGCGCCACGCGCCGAAGAGCGTCTCGCTTGTAGCGGCGCTGGTTGCCTGAGGTGCGCCTGCTACTAATCAAACCTTGGCGCTCGTAGAAGTGCAGCGCCGAAACCGCCACACCGCTGCGCGCGGCGAGCTGCCCCACGCTGAGCTCGGACTGGTCCCACGTTGGTTCCTCCATGGCCACCCCTGACAGTCAGCTTGACCTCAACAATAGTTCAGGCTATAACGTCGGGGCCATGCACCCCACTGCAGCCACGTTTGTGCTCGCGGTGATCATAGGCAGTGTTCGGGAAGGCCGGTTCGGTCCCGTCGTCGCCGGCTGGTTCGTCGGCCAGGCCAAACAACGCGACGACGTCAGCGTCGACATCATCGACCTCGCCGACACCCCGATACCTAGCGCGAACTTCGCCCCCCGATCGGCACCGCCGACGCCTTCGTCGTCGTCACCCCGAGTACAACCACGGCTACCCCGGACCGCTGAAAACCGCATCGACTCGGTCGGCCGGGAATGGCAGGCCACGATGAGTCAGCACGAGTGTCGCTTCACACGAGCGCGTAGCCGCAGGTTGGCGGCACGCAGCGACACTTCCGGGCAACCTGACGCACGGCCAATTGGCGTTCGGGGCGAAGAGTGCCGTTGGGATCACATGGGATCCAGACGGCCCGAGCCGATCGTCGCCAGTGCACCGGTGCCCTATAGCGTCTGAGCCTTGTGGCCCCAGGCGCGAGTGTAGCCGTTCTCGCGCGTATCGCCGCACCGATCAGCGTTGGCTTGCCTCCGGTCTCGCCGGCGCGACTCCAGCGCACCTCGGCCCGGCCGGACACCCGGCGGGCAAGCGCCTCGGCGCTGCCGTCGGCCACGATCCGGCCGCGGTCCAGAATCAGGATGCGGTCGGCCAGCTTCTCGGCCTCGTCGAGATCATGGGTTGTCAGCAGGATCGTGGTGTCCTCAAGGTCGGACAGGCGGTGCACCAGATCATGGAAGCTGCGGCGGGCCCAGCGGGTCGAGCCCAGCGGTGGGCTCGTCCAAGAAGAGCACCTTGGGACGGCCGATGATGCCGATCGCGACGTCCAGACGCCGGCGTTCCCCACCGGACAGGCTCGCGATCTTTACTGACGCGCGGTCACCGAGCCCCACAGTGTCGATCAGCTCGTCAACGTCACGCGGGCGGGGACGCTGTGGGGTCGAGTACGGCGCGTAGTAGCGGCCCAAGTGACGGAGCAACTCACGCACCTTCCACTTGCCGTGGTCGCGCCAGGACTGCAGCACGATCCCGACACTCGCCCTCCAGTGCTCCCCGGCTCGGGCCGGATCCACCCGAGCACGCTGACCTCCCCGGCCGAGCGCATCCGGAAGCCTTCCAGGATCTCGATAGTCGAGGTCTTCCCTGCTCCGTTCGGCCCGAGCAGGGCGAGCACCTCGCCGCGGGCCGCGGTGAAGTCGACCCCATCGAGCACCTGCACTGGCCCGTACCGCATCACCAGGCCACGAACGTCGATTACCGCAGCCTCACTCGCTTGCGCAACGTCGTCGGCTAGGTCGTCGCGCTCGTTCACCACCACCATGGGCACCCTTCTTCGTCCAACTCCTTTGGTAGAAATAGCAGGAGTACTATCGAAGAAAGAAGGGCTGTGGCCGGACGGTTACCCCACGAAAAGCCGTCCCCGAGAAGTCCAACGCGCCGGGGAGAGGTTTCAGTAGATGATCATCGGGAGGTCGAGCTTGTAGCCAACCTGGACACCGATCCGGCGGGCAGCGCCAGGAGTGCACCGGCCTACGGAAGCGGCTCTCCGGCAGATCGATACGGTTGCAAACTATCGTGGGAACGACTGGGCGGGTACCCGGGCGTTCCCTCCAATTCTGGGTTGTAAGACGACAGACTGTACGGTGTATCTAAAACCACCCTCAATTGGCACTGTAGTGAACTCTGCTGGCGCCTCAAAGCGTATGAATTGGCAGGATCGGGTAAAGGTCTTGAGTTGGTTATCCCAGTCTATCCCGGAGGTGTAGAACAGCTCGTAATTACCGTCGTCAATATTTTCGACAGTAGCGCTCGACTCCTTGCCGACATAGACGGACACGATTGGCTTACCGCCCTGCACGAGTTTGACGACAGCGTCGTGCTCAGTGCCGTTGTTGACCTTGAGTTGTCCATTTCCGATTCGTCGCAGGCTGTCGACGAGCTGGCCATTGGCCAATCGACGTTCCGGGAGCTGTGTGGGGGCCGGGAGGAACTCTCCCCACTGGTAGCTCGTACCCAGTCGGCCCGAGCCGAGAGCCTCGCGCACCGTCCGCAGGCTGTTCACACCTGGCGCGTTGCTCGCCAAAGCGAGGATGGACGGCGCGGCACACAACTTCATCGACGCTGCTTGATTACTGAGCTGGGACAGATCGGTGGCGAGCTGCCGCAACCCCGCGACCAGGTCACGGTGGGCCGCCAGCATCTCTGCTGGCGGGTTGACATCCAGCAGTCGCGCTGCCTCCAGTACGGCCCCGGACGCCTGTTTCAGCTCTGCGTGTGCATCCTCGGGCGACCCCGCTGTGGCAAAGCGGTCGAACGCGGCCGCCGCAGCGCTGTCGGCGCTCTGAAGTTTCTCCTGGTAAATGGAGGGAGACAGTGGTGCCGGCGTCGTAGCCTGTACTGGGCGCTCAACCGAGGAGCATCCCGCGATCGCGACAGCGGAGACTCCCAGGGCGATGATTGCTCTCTTCACCGGAACTCCCGCTCAACTTTGGTGATTTCGCGCAAACCCGTCATAACCGCCCGGGCATAGCTAATGGCGTGATGCCGTGGGCGCAAGGAGTATCAGGGTTGGTGTGGGAGAGGTCCGAAGGGGGGTTGCCACGAGCAGCGCACGGTTGCTCCTGCTCCGCTGCACTGGACGCCGCACCGATCATATGCTCTCCGCGTGACTTCATCGCAAGACCGCCAAGGTGTCAGGGTCGGCGTCCCCAAGGAATCGCGAGACGGTGAGCGCCGGGTCGCCCTGGTGCCCAAGATGGTCGAGAAGCTGGTCGGCCGCGGAATGCAGGTCGTCGTCGAGTCCGGTGCCGGGGTGGGCGCGCTGATGCCCGATGAGATGTTCATCGAAGCCGGCGCGACCATCGACGACCCGTGGAACGCCGACGTCCTGGTCAAGGTGGCGCCGCCAACCGCTGAGGAGATCGGGCGGCTGCGTCGCGGATCGGTGCTGATCGGGTTCCTGGCCCCGCGCTCTGATACGGAGATCGCCACGAAACTCCGCGACGCGGGCGTGACCGCCTTTGCCATGGAATCGATCCCCCGGATTTCCCGCGCGCAGTCGATGGATGCGCTGTCCTCGCAGGCCAACGTGGCCGGGTACAAGGCAGTGCTGCTGGCCGCTGAGCTGTCCACCCGGTTTTTCCCGATGCTCACCACGGCAGCGGGCACCGTCAAGCCGGCAAGTGCGCTAGTGCTCGGCGTGGGTGTAGCAGGCCTGCAGGCGCTGGCCACTGCCAAGCGCCTGGGGGCCAGGACCACCGGCTACGACGTCCGACCCGAGGTTGCTGACCAGGTGCGCTCGCTGGGCGCAAAATGGCTCGACCTGGGCATCGAGGCCGCCGGCGAGGGCGGCTACGCCCGCGAGCTGACCGAGGACGAGCGAGCCGAGCAGAAGCAGCGGTTGACCGAGGCGACCAGTGGTTTCGACATCGTGATCACCACCGCGCTGGTGCCCGGACGCAAGGCACCGATCCTGGTCACCGCCGAGGCCGTGAAGGGGATGCGCCCGGGCAGCGTGGTCGTGGACCTGGCCGGAGAGACCGGAGGAAACTGCGAATTGACCGTTCCTGGCGAGATCGTGGTGCGCCACGATGTGACAATCGCCTCGCCGCTGAATCTCCCGGCCACGATGCCCGAGCACGCGAGCGAGTTGTACGCCCGCAACGTGACCTCGCTGCTGGAGCTGATGCTGGATGAGCAGGGCCGGCTGACACCGGATGCCGATGACGAGGTGCTGGTGCGCTCCTGCATCACTCGCGAACTGGAAGGGGACAACCGCTGATGCTGCTCAGCAACCTGGCGATTCTCGTGCTGGCCAGTTTCGTCGGATTTGCAGTGATCTCCAAGGTGCCCAACACGCTGCATACACCACTGATGTCGGGTACCAACGCCATCCACGGCATCGTGCTGCTCGGCGGCGTCGTGGTGCTAGGCCTGGGGCACGACCTGACGGTCTTGGACAAGCTGCTGGCGGTTGTGGCGATCGCGTTCGGCACCATCAACGTGGTTGGTGGCTTCCTGGTCACCGACCGGATGCTGGGCATGTTCAAGGGTAAGCAACCTGCCCGGACAGCGGCCCAGGAGAGCGAGCGACGATGACGACCTTGGTCCTGGTTCTGTATATCGTCGCCTTCTCGTTATTCATCTACGGCTTGATGGGCCTGACGGGACCGCGCACGGCCGTGCGCGGAAATCTCATCGCGGCGGTCGGGATGGCCATTGCGGTGGTGGCGACCCTTCTCATTCCTGGGATGAGCAACTGGGTGCTCATTGCGCTGGGGATGGTGATCGGCACGCTGCTGGGGGTGCCGGCCGCCAAGCAGGTCAAGATGACCGCGATGCCGCAGATGGTGGCGCTGTTTAACGGCGTCGGCGGCGGCGCGGTCGCGCTGATCGCGTGGGTGGAATTCCGCAGCACCGACGGGTTCACCGGCGAGCCGGCGTATGTGATGGTCGCCTCGCTGTTCGCCGCGATTGTCGGCTCGGTGTCGTTCTGGGGTTCTCTGGTCGCTTTTGGCAAGCTGCAGGAGATCATCCCGGGCCGGCCGATCGGCCTGGGTAAGCCGCAGCAGCTGGTCAACGCGCTGATGCTGCTGGCGGCGTTGGCCTGCGCGGTCACGATCGGGTTGGGTAGCGACGCGGAATTGCTGATCATCGGGACGCTGGTGTTTGCCGCGGCGCTGGGGCTGCTGGTCGTGCTGCCGATCGGTGGCGCCGACATGCCGGTGGTGATTTCCCTGCTTAACGC
The DNA here is from genome assembly GCA_030860695.1 of Actinomycetota bacterium. Taxonomy (GTDB): domain Bacteria; phylum Actinomycetota; class Actinomycetes; order Mycobacteriales; family Pseudonocardiaceae. Next base: position 7,328 of record JALZHU010000078.1, on the reverse strand, counting down.
GATGACCGGGCTGTCGGCCGCGGCGGCTGGGCTGGCACTGAACAACACCGCCATGATCGTCGCCGGCATGATCGTCGGCGCCTCGGGTTCGATCCTCACCAACCTGATGGCCAAGGCGATGAACCGGTCCATCCCAGCGATCGTCGCCGGCGGATTTGGTGGGGGTGGCGCGGCAGCTGGCCGCGAGATCGGGGACAAGACCGTCCGCGAAACCACCGCAGCCGACGCAGCTGTCCAGATGGCCTACGCCAATCAGGTCATCGTGGTGCCTGGGTACGGCATGGCGGTGGCGCAGGCTCAGCACAGCGTGCGGGATATGGCCAGATTGCTGGAGGATAAGGGGGTCGAGGTCAAGTACGCCATCCACCCGGTGGCCGGTCGGATGCCCGGGCACATGAACGTGCTGCTCGCCGAGGCCGACGTGCCCTACGAGCAGCTCAAGGAGATGGACGAGATCAACGACGAGTTCGCCCGCACCGATCTCGCCCTGGTGATCGGCGCAAACGACGTCACCAACCCGGCCGCCCGCAACGATCCAAACTCGCCGATCCACGGCATGCCGATCCTCAACGTCGACGAGAGCAAATCGGTGATCGTGCTGAAGCGCTCGATGAACCCTGGTTTCGCCGGCATCGAGAACGAGCTGTACTACTCCCCCAGAACCGCGATGCTGTTCGGCGACGCCAAATCCTCCGTCGAATCAGTGATTGAGGAACTTAAAGCGCTCTAGCCTAGGCGTGTCGCGCTGCCCTGCGCTGCGCGTAAGACACCCCAGGAGGTAGCGACCCCGGCCCAACCGCATACCCTTGTCCTGGACGCAACGCAGTGCAGCGTTTCGGGCACACTGAGTCGACAGTGCAGCCGGAAGTCCGGTAGAACAGCAGCCCGAGCGACGGCGACTGGGCCCTCGGGTGACTGGGCCCTTGGAGGGAGTTCTGCAGTGGAGAACGGTTTGGGTACCACCGTGCGTAACCTGAACGTCTTCGACGGCCTAGCCCTGCTCATCGCCCTCGCGCTCGTTGGCGTGGGATTCTTCATCGGTTACACCGGCAGTGGCGAAACAGGTTCGACCACCTCGGTCGACCTCACCGTCACCCCGGACGATCAAGTCCGCTCGCTGCCTCCCGGCGCGACGAGGACGTTTCCCGTCTACATCAATAACCCGAACGACTACGGCGTTCGGGTCACCTCGATCAGCGAGGGCAGCTCGACTGCGACCGCCAGCGGCTGCCCTGCCGGTACCGTCACCAGCGCGGGGGTGGAGGGCCCCGTGGGCTTTATCAGGGCAAGGAGCGTTCGGACCTACGACGTCTCGGTGACGATGGCGGCCAATGCGGACAGCAGGTGCAAAAACCAGTCGTTCACCCTGCCCCTGACCGTCACGCTAGCCTCCGCCGCTGCTGATCGGCACTGGTGAGCAGCCGGCCGGCAAGGCGTCGTTGCGCAGGTCGATGATGGTGTGGATGCCCGTGCTTGTGCAGCGCCGACCAGCCGTCCGCGGTGAAGAGATCAGGAGCCTCCGAGCGCACGACAGTGCCGCAGCGGGTTTCGCGGCCGTCGGTGGTGCGCAAGCCACCGAATCTCAGCCGGGAGACAACCTGGCTAGAAACTTCCTGATACTCGGACGCCTACTCCGGCGGCGGCGCATCGAGATGGTGAGTTCCCTCTCCACGTACTCTTCGGCCTCCCGCTCGCGCAGCGCTCGCTGCCGCTCGAAGTACGCGTCGGGGTCTCTTACGATGTCGACGGCGGCCCGCTCGATCTCAGGGTCCACGCTCGGGAGCGGACTGGACACCCTGCCTGTCGCCACGAGAACCTCCGACCCAGAGCCTGCCTCTACTGGACCTAGTGAAGCAACATATCAGCCTGCAAGCAAGCTCTATGCCACCTCGCGCCACCTGCGGGAGGTGACAGTAACAGATCGTTGTCTATCGACGAGGTTCCGCTCACATAACGCTGCAGCCCTCATCACTCGATCGAGTATCGTCAGCCGCATGAGCAAGAGTGGCTGGCCGCGCTGGCTTCGTTGGTGGTGTGGCGCCGTCTTCGCTGCAATGTGTGCTGGTGCCGCGTACATCGCCCAGGTGAAGGTGGGTGAGCTCTCAACGTGGGCTAGCTGGACAATCACGCTCGGTGGCGCAACGGCTACAATGATAGCGTTTCTCCTTGTAGCTCGTCAGACTTGGGCTGAGGTGCAAGCGAGAGAGGAGGCCGAACGGCTAGCCAAGGCAGCGGTTGCCAACTATCGACTAGCTTTCAGATCTATCCTCCTACCACTGACTGACATCTTCGACCGAATTGTCACCGCACCCGACGAGGCCGACCGAAGGGAAGCAAAAGGGGCAATAAAACACGCAGTGGTGAACTCTGTCGTTCAATTTACAGATGTAGCCCGGGCACGTTCGTGCTACTTTGACTACGAACGTAACGGTAAGGAAGAGAGACTAGTCTGCAGAATATATGCCGGCCGAGACTCGAGGCCGCGAACGGAGTTTTCTAGCGCAGACCCCCACCACGTAGAAGTTTTCCAGTTGCTGGAAAGTCGCCAGTCAGAATTAATAGAGAATGCTGACGTAGAAAATCCTCCAAGATTCCCGCGCGATAGAGATTACAAGACTTATATATCTGTTCCTGTCGCTACCAGCACGGAGATTTTCGGCCTGCTGACTCTCGATGCACTGCACGCGGGCGAGTTAAAGCCGCAGCACGAAAAGGAAATGCTTCTACTTGCACAGCTGCTCGGGCTAGCTTTAGCTAGCGATGGCAGCAGCCGCAGCAGTACAAATAATATAGCAGTGGCCGGAAAGCAGCACTTTGCCAGACTAGCTCGCTCAGTAGTAAGGCGCGGTAACAGTACCGCGTGATTGCGCATCCACTTCCATTGTCCGGTGTCCGGTCAGGGCGCGGCGGGTAACCAGTTGCCGTGGAATCCGTACGGGACGCGATCAGGTAAATGGATGGCAGCGATCGTCTCGAGGCTGGCGGCGTCAAGAATGGTCAAGTCGCTGCGGTCGGTGCTGGTGTCGTAAACGAACCCCATGAGCACGCCGTCATCCTCGGGGGCCTGCGGTGCGTTGGGGACGAAGACGAACTCGGCGACGCGCTTGTAGGCGCCCAGCCGCCGAGCGATGGTCTGGCCACAGCGCAGGTCGTGCTTGATCACCAAGTCGCCAGCGTGGCCCGACGCGACCTGCATGGCGTACCCGTAGCGGTGTGCCCACCCGACCAACCGGTCGTCAATGCGGGGGAATTCCTGCGGGTGGCCATCAAGGCGGGTCTCGCGAACCTTGCCGTCAGCGAGGTCAACGGTCCAGCGGTTCAGGGAGGTGTCGCCTTCGTTGGGCCCATGAAACTCCGTGGCGAACATCTTCGGATGCCGTACGACATCCAGCACGATCGAGTCGCCCTCGTCGTAGGCGTTGAGCGGGTGGAAGACGTAGCAGGGCTCGACATCGAACCACCGGACGTCACCCGCGCCGCCGGCACACGGCATGACGCCGACAGGGGCCGGATAGCTCGGGTCCCATTTGTAGGGCATATGCGCGTTCTTACGCATTGCTTTCCCGAACATCGCCGTGATCGGGTTAGGCGCCGGGACCCGGCCGACGAGCACCGACAGCACCAACCGGGTCAGTGCACGCAGACCAGGCGGCACGGTAATGGCGGCGCCCTGACGAGGATCGAAGGTGACCGGGAGGTCGTACAACACCACATGGTTTTCGGTCAGCGAAAAGTCATGCATCATCGGGCTGCCGGTCACTTCGACGTCCACGGTGCGGCGGGCGTGCCCGTCAACACCGATGACTGAATACTGCACGTGGTGGCCCCGACCAAACGAGTAGGACACCGCGTGCAGTTCGCTCGTCTTCATGACACTCTATGTGCATTGGCCACCAAAGATACCCGTCATCTACCAGTTATCAGGTTGCGAGGTCCACGGCAACCTGTGATGATCGAGCCAGCGTATAACGGCCAATCGGCCACCGGTTATAAACACCGCTTGCAACTCCTTAGCTGTTGGGCCACTAGCCTCCAAGGGGTTGGCTCATCTCCTCGTCCACCTCCTCCGGCCAGGTTGACTGAGGCTCATGACCTTCACTGTAGGCCAGTAGGGTGTCTGGATCATCCAGGTTGAGCATGGGTGGAAGCGTACCGCAAGCGGTTACGTGGACAGGTTATGGCTATTTGCTGGCGGTGCGGTTTTTTGGTGATCGGGCTTCTCTGTCAGCTCCCCCTTTAGTGCGCTTCTTGTACGCCTGAAATAACTGCAATACGAAAAACCATCCTAGGAAAAATACGAGTATGAACCGGACTTTGCCGTGGTAGCCCCGCTGGTTGTCACTGCCACATTCTATCTGTGAGAGATACTTGTCACGTGTATTGTTACGCGTATTGCCAGGATTGGCCGCCGCCGCGGTATTGCTCGACCGGGATTACGCTGGCACTGTCGGCCATGCGGTCGGTGTAGATCACGCCGTTGAGGTGGTCGATTTCGTGGGCGACGAGCCGAGCGACGCCGCGTTCAAACACGGTGATGTGGGTATTGCCGTCGACGTGTTGGTGTTCGACTTGTATGCATAGTGGCCGGGGGACCTTGCCGCGAACGTCGAAGAAGCTCAGACATCCTTCGTATTGCTCGTCGTGATCGTCGGATTGGTCGATGATCTGAGGGTTCAGTAGTGTGATGATCTCGCCGCTCGGTGTGCGGACCACGACAGCAGCGTGTCCGATGCCGATCTGAGGGGCCGCGATGCCCAAACCCTTGCCGAACACGTGTACCTGGGCGACACGTTCGAGAGCAGAGTGCAGCTCGGTCACGACGCGCCGTGCGTCCTCGACCTCATCGGGGAGGACAAAGGGACGGGCCTGTTGGCGCAACAGTGGATCATCGCGTTGGACAATGCCGAGCTGGGTCATCGTTTCGCTAGGCTTGGTGTCGGCATGATCCGTGCGCGGCGTGGTGGGTTGTTTGAAGCGCCATTCGATGCGGTAGCGGGCGTGTAGCGGTGGGTCCTCCGTGGTCCATGCGAACCGTGTGCGGTCGCCGTCGTCGGTGCGGGTAATCGGTGTTCGGAAGGGCAGTGCTTGGGCGCTCATGGAGGTTTCCATACCCCACACCGAGGGTTCGAGCTTAGCGGGGAAGTCCAGTCGCACGCTCAGACGCCGGGTGGGCAGCCGCACGGCTCGCTGGAACCATTTCCCCCATTTAATGTCACTGACCGTGTAGCTGTAGACTATTTCAGTGGACTCCCCAGGATAAAGCGGGAAGCGCGCCTGATCATTTTCGAACAGCAACCACAGTTCCTTGAACGCGTCGCGGTCGTGGCGCACCTGCCAGGTCATCGGCTCGCCGTCGTGGAAGGCTTGCAGGTGCAGCTCCTCCCAGGTAAGCGGGTCGTTGCGGTACAGCTCATTGGACTGCTCGGGCGATCCTGGATAGCGGTCGACCGAGATGCGGATGAGGTAGCGAGAGATCGGTTCCTCGCCACAGTTGCGGAGCCTGCGGCGCATGGTTGGCCGGTAGGTCCGCCCGTCGTAGCTCAGCTCGGCGTCGTCGTACTCCACGAGTAAGCCGGTTCCGGGCTCGTGCTCGCTGGCCGGCTTCACCTGCCCCACAACATCAGTGGGGAGGATTGGCTGGATAGGCCGAATCGTAGGCGTTGCTGCCGGCTGCTCGGGCGGTTCGGGGATGAACTCGATACCCCCCTCGTGAACTTGAAATAGTTGTTCGACTTTCCAGCCGGGGAACATGCCTTCCAGGATGCGGCAGTGGTCGGCGTAGGGAAGTCCGATCAACTCACCAGAGATCCACCGATAGAATTGCGCCTTACTCGGCCATCCGCCTTTGAGAGCGGGATCGACCTCGGCCGCGACCCTGTCGTACTCCCGACGAAAGGCGCTGTGAGTCTGCAAATGGCGTTGCCGCAACAGCACCTTGAGCACGATAGGCTTGGCGGGCACCGGGTTGACCTCCTTCGCCAGACGAGACTTGATCGTGAAACCAGAAGAGACTATCACGGCCGGGAGACGGCGAGACGAAATGAGGGACAGAAGTCGAAGAAGAGACGATCACGGGGTCGAGAACAGACCGTGACCTGGCCGAATCTTGGGGTGCCGCCACTGATCGGGGCGGCACGTACACAAACTGTCCAGACAGGGAGGCAAGTGTCATGGCGATTCCCCGAAGTCACCGGTTTGCAATTGACTTCGACAGAGCGTTCCTCAGGGCTTGGTCCTGATAGGAGATGTCGCGCCGGACAACGAGTACCAGACGCGCGAAGACAAGGCGGCCGGTTCCCCGACCACTGAAGTCCTGCCGGGTATGCGTCCCATCCAGTTAGAAGGGCTCACGGCCGAGCCCAAAGTCACCGGCAACGGCGAGTTCAAATATCAGTCCTACGTCTCGGGCGACCGGCTTTACGGCGACACCCCATGCTGTCGGGGGCCGGCCGTCGCCGTCGACCAAACCGACGGCTGCCGGCGCCGGGATCAGTGAGCAGGCCGGCAAGGCGGCGTGAGTGCGGGCGGTGGGTCCCACCAAGTTCGCCTGGGTTTGGGGCACTGGCCCGCAGAGCGTTTACAAATGCTCGGTCGATGTCCGGTCTATCAGGCAGCGATGCACCCCCATGTCGATTTTAACGGTGACCTGATGGCATCAGATAAATCCGTGCGCGTCTGGGAAGCAGCGTATCGGCGATATGGCTATGTCTGGGAGTTGACGGCGCAGGCACCTAAGAACGACATGGTAGCTGCGCGGGAAATGTCGGCGGCCTCATGTGCGGTGGCGGCGGCGTGACGACAGGTCGCGGCCACCACCACCTTGCCGTGGTGGACGTTGGTGGCAGTCGAGGTAGCGGCAGCGGCATGTGAGGACCAAGCACGTGAATACCAAGCACGTCTAGAGCACGAGAGTAAGTCATGACCACGACAAGACATCACAACCTGACCGGCCGCGGATGGGTCATGCAGGCCCGAATGTCGTTCTCGCACCAAGGAAGTCAGTATGACGTCGCGCAATCGCACGGTGATACAGGCAACGTGCCAGCTACACGGTGGCTGCAGGGGTTACACGAATCTTCTGGTGATCAAACAGGACGACACGATCGTGCTGGATCCCCATGCCACTGGCACCTGCGTGATCTCACTCGGTCAGGAGGGGGCCACCGTGCTGCGTGATGCGCTAACGGAATGGCTGGGGTAGTCCAGAAAGGGAAATCAGGATCTTGGTTCGACGCTGCACACGTTATGGAGGGAGGTGGATGGTGATGAGGATAGGCAGGCTGTGGACTGGGCTGCGCGCGCGTCGGCGGGCACGGCGGTGGGGGGGG
>JALZHU010000353.1 GCA_030860695.1 Actinomycetota bacterium | reverse complement strand
GCCTCCGGCAGCGGAGGCGGTTCGGCGGACGGCGAACTCGGCCCGTCCGCCTGACGACCGGGAAACGTCGCCGGAACCGCCGCCTCAGCCTCCCGACCAGAAGGGAAGCTGAGAGTCAGGCGAGGCTGAAGCCGAACGGCAACTCAAGGCGGTGCCGGGTCAGCAAGTCGTTGTCGGCAAGCACCTCCCGGGTCGGGGAATCAGCGACGACCCGGCCGCCGTCGAGCACGACGCTTCGCGGGCACAGCTGCAGGGCATAGGGCAAATCGTGGGTAACCATCAACATCGTCCGCTCCAGCGCTAACAGCACCTCCGCGAGTTCTCGGCGGGCCACCGGGTCCAGGTTTGAGGACGGCTCGTCGAGCACCAGGATGTCCGGATCGCAGGACAGTACGGTGGCCAGCGCCGCGCGTCGGCGCTGGCCACCAGACAGATGCAGCGGTGAGCGTCCAGCGTGTTCGCCCATCTCGACGGCGGCCAGGGCCGCGTGCACACGGGACTCGAGCTCGGCGCCACGCAGCCCGAAGTTGGCCGGTCCGAACGCCACATCCTCAGCGACGGTGGGCATGAACAGCTGGTCATCAGGGTCCTGGAACACGATCCCCACTCGGCGACGGACTTCCCGTAGGTGCTCCCTGATCACTGGCAGTCCACCCACCTGCACGGAACCGGTAGCCGGCCGGAGAACGCCGTTGAGGTGCAGAACCAGGGTGGTCTTACCGGCACCGTTGGGACCCAATAGCGCGACCCGCTCGCCGGGCTGCACGGTGAGGTCGATGCCCTCCAGTGCGCGGCGACCGTCGGGATAGGCGAAGCTCAGCTCGGTCACCCGCAGCGCCGGCGCGGTCACCCATCCCACCAGGCCCCGGCCGTGAGCAGGACCGCCACCGCCACCGGTGCCAGCCCAAGCAGCCACTCTCGGCGACCTGCGGGTCGCTCGTGCAGAACCGGCATCTTGCCATCCCAGCCGCGCGCCAGCATGGCCAGGTGTACTCGTTCGCCGCGCTCGTAGGAGCGCAGGAACAAGGCGCCTACCCCGCGTGCAGTCGCACCTACCTGCCACAGCAGCCGCGGATCGTGCCCCCGGGAGATCCGAGCGATCCGCATCCGGCGGGCTTCCCCCACGATTACCTCAAGGTATCGCAGCATCAAGGTGGCGATCGTGGTGATGGTGTTGGGCGTCCGCAGGCGTTGCAACCCGATCAGCAGATCACGCGGCAAGGTCGTCGCGGCCAGCGTCAGCGAGGTGAGTACCCCCAGGGTGCCCTTGACGACGATATTCCAGCCGGCCAGCAGCCCAGTCACCGACAGCGACACGCCCGCGACGTGCACCCGCTGTCCACCCTCAGCGAAGGGCAACAGTACGGCGAGCACGAGGAACGGTGTCTCAATAAGGGCACGGCGGGCGATCCAACCCAGCGGGATCGCCGCCACTACCCAGACCCCGGTTAGTACCAGGAGGTAACCGCCGAACGCCCAGAACACCTCCCGCGGCGTGGCGACCACACAGCACACGAACAGGAATGCGGCGAGCACCTTCACCTGGGGTTGCAACCGGTGTACCGGTGAGCTGCCCGGCAGGTATAAGGGGTGCGCGTAGCCAGCTCCCACGGCGGGTCAGATCTTGCCGGCAGAACGCCGGTGGTCGGGACGCACCAACCAAAACAGACCGCCCGCCAGGGCGAGGGTCACCAGTACCCCTATCACGCCGGCTACGCCGACCAGGCCGTCGTCGCCGCCTAGGGTGTAGTCGGCCAGCGGGCTTCCCGCCAGGTCGTGATCTTGAGCGTTTTGTGCGATGCACTCACCTGCAAGCTGCTCGGCACCGCCCGTCTCGGTGACCTCGCAGCCGTTCAGGGTGACCCTGTCCAAGCCGTCGGGGTTACTCGAGGCCACATAGGACAGCAGTCCGGCGATCAGGAGCGCGATCACACCGAAAGCAACGAAGAACCCGGCGGGGCCGCGCCGCGCGTGCGGAGTGGTCATGATGCGCTCCCGTCGGCAGTAGCGGTGGCTGCGCTCCTTGCCGGCGATCGCCGCAACAGGTACACGAGATCCGGGCGGGCCGAGGCTACAGCGCCCACGGTGAGAGCGGTAATGATGCCCTCCCCGATGCCGATCAGGCAGTGCACCGCGATCATGCTCACTGCGACGGTGCCTAGCGAGGAACCGCCAGCCCCACCAATCGCGTATTGCAAGACAAATCCTAGAGACGCGAACACTGTGTTCACCAAGGCGGAGACGAAGGCGACGGTGATCAGCCCCCCACGGCTGCTGACCGCCAGCCGGCGCAAGGCGACGGCGACCGCGAAACCAACCCATGTTCCGATCAGGGCCATGTTCGTGATGTTGGTGCCTAGTGCGGTGAGACCACCATCGGCGAATAGCAGTGCCTGGACAACCAGCACGATGCCAACGCACAGGGCACCGAGCCAGGGGCCCACCAGGATGGCGGCCAGCGCCCCGCCCAACAGATGCCCGCTGACCCCCGGCAGCACCGGAAAGTTGATCATCTGCACAGCGAATATGAAGGCTGCGACCAGGCCTGCCATCGGCGCGGTGCGGTCGTCACTCGAGTGTAGGTTGGCGCGGGCGCGCACCAGGGAGTAGCCGAGTCCCGCGGCAGCGATGAGGCCAAACGCCACCGAGGTGGGGGCATTGACGATGCCGTCACTCATATGCATGGCGACCGTTTCAGCTGTCATCGTGCCATCCTCGGGCCTCCTGTGAGGGTCACCCATCAGAGTAACGGCAGAGGCTTAGTTACTGCCAGGGCTGTGCGGCAGACATCAACGCTGCAGCGAGTACCTGCTCTCCGGATGCTTCCCCCATATGGTGGCTACTGCAGTCTACTTGCAAACGTACCGTCACCGTATGTTGCACCTTTTTATCCTGTTTATCCCGATCGTTGCCATCCTGCCGGCGTGTAGCCCATCGCCCGCATCCGACTCTCCAACGGAGGCCATCGTGGTCGGAGAGGGTTATGAGTGGCCGGCGCTGAACCCGTTGCTCGGTTTCGGCAGCGAGGGCGCGTCGAAGCTGTTCGACGGTCTGATCAAGCACGATGCGACGCTGAAGGTGGTCCCGGCGTTGGCCGCCGAGGTACCCGTCGCTGCGGCGGACGGGCGGTCGTGGACGGTGAAGCTACGCCAGGGGGTCCGCTTTCATGATGGGTCGGCGTTCGACGCCGACGACGTGGTGGCCACCTACCGTGCCGTGCTGGATCCGGTCTTTGCCTCGACCGTCCGTTCGGACTTCTCAATGCTCACCGGTGTCGAAAAGGTCGACGCATCGACTGTCCGGTTCGAGTTGGCTTACCCGTACGCACCCTTCGCCAACCGGCTCAACCTGGGCATCATGCCGGCCGAGGCGCTGGCCACACCGGCGCCGCTGGAGAGTTCGCCGTTCAACTCTGCGCCGATCGGGACCGGGCCCTACAAGCTCGCCGAGTGGCGCAAGGGCAGCACGATGGTTCTGGCCGCCAACGAGGCTTACTTCGACGGCGCGCCGCCAGTCAAGAAGATCACCGTTGTGTTCGCCGAGGACGACAACACCCGAGCGCAACAGATGCGCGCCGGCGACCTCGATGCAACCGTGCTGCCACCGGCACTAGCCCGTACCTTCGAGGGCAGCGAATTCGCGGTGCTCCACCACCGCAGCGCCGACTACCGCACGGTCACCATGCCATCGAGCCACCCAGTGACCGGTGACCCGGCCATCCGTAAGGCCTTGAACTTCGCCGTCCACCGGCAGGGCATGATCGACGCCCTGCTCACCGGCAAGGGCATGCCCGCGTCCACCCCGGTGCCGGCGGTGCTCGACTCCTACGTGGAACCTGCCGCACAGTTCCGGTACGACCCCGCCGAGGCGGGCCGCATCCTCGACGCGGCCGGCTGGGTCCCCGGCGCGGACGGAATCCGGACCCGCAACGGGCAGATCGCCCGGTTCACGCTGATGTACCCAACGACAGACACGGTCCGCAAGGACCTCGCGCAGGCGGTGGTGTCCGACGCCAGGGCGGTGGGGATCAGCGTCGTGCTGGAAGGCCTCGGGTGGGAGGCGATCGAGCCGCGGCTGGCCACGGATTCCCTGGTGATGGGTGGCGGCAGCCAGCTGGACCCGGATCACGTGATCTACCCGCTGCTGCACTCCAGCTTCGGCGGGGATGGTTTCAACAACCCCGGCTCCTACCGCAACGCCGAGGTGGACGCCGGTCTAGACGCTGCCCGGCGAGCCACCGACCCGGCCCAGCAAATCGGGGCGGTCAAGCGCTGGCAGCGGGCCTACGCCGCCGACCCAGGATTCGTTTTTCTGGTCTTCCTGGACCACTCCTACGTCATGCGGGAGAAGTGGAACGGTTACACCCCGGTGGTCGACCCGCACAGCTATGGCGTAGTGACCTGGGGGCCGCTGTGGAACTTCGAGGATTGGACACCGCGGCGGTGAGCCGGCCGGATCTGCTGGCCCGGGCTGCAGCCATGGGCCGTTGGCACGCGGTCGGGTGGCTCGTGCTGCGCCGGCTGGGGTTCGTGCTGCCTGTGCTGGTGATGATCGCTGTGGGGATCTTCCTGCTGGGTGCGGCGTCGCCATTCGACCCGATCTACCAGTACTACGGGGTGGACATCTTCACCGCCACCGCCGAGGATATCACCCGGGTGCGGGCTCAGCTCGGGCTGGACGATGGGGTGTTGACCCAGCTGTGGGGCTGGCTGACCGGGATCTTCTCCGGGGAGCTGGGTACCTCCCGGGCGTTTCGCCAACCGGTCGCCGACGTGATCACCCAGCGGTTGCCGTGGACACTACTACTAACGGGGCTGCGCCCCAGCCCGCCGAGACGTGTGGTGGGGCTCCGGTCGGAGCGGTGCGGTGACACGCTGTGCCCCGGTATGAAC
>JALZHU010000352.1 GCA_030860695.1 Actinomycetota bacterium | reverse complement strand
CGGCGGGACCGGCCGGGCACGGGCCCGCGGTGGAGGATCGGGCCAGCACGTCGGCATGTCGCGGCCCCGCCGGGTGCGCCCTCACATCCGCTCCGGTGCGCTCACCCCGAGCAGTCCTAGGCCGTTGGCCAGCACCTGCCGGGTCGCCTTGCACAGCGCCAGCCGGGCAGCGTGGCGTGGGCTAGGTTCCTCGTCGCCCATCGGCAACACCCGGCAGCTGCCGTCGAAACGATGGTAAGCGCTGGTCAGCTGCTCCAGGTAGCGCGCCAGCCGGCGCGGCTCGGACAGGTCGGCCGCCGCTGCCACGATGCGGGGAAACTCACCCAGCGTGCGGATCAACTCGCCCTCCAGCTCGTGCTCCAGCAGCTCAAGCTGGGCGCCCTCGCAGGTGATCCCGAGGTCGGCGGCATGGCGGGCCAGCGCGGCCAGCCGGGCGTGCGCGTACTGGTACTGCACGGCGTCCAGGGTTGATGGCTTTTCAAGGTCCGACCGGGGGGTCAGCCGGCCGTGAAAAACACCAAAACGCTCCCCGGCCGCGAGCACCTGCGCGACGATCTCGCCCTGAGCGTCGGCCGCCAGCCGCAGGTTGAGAAAACCTGGACCGGCGACCTCGGCGGAGCGCACCCCGCGTCGCTGCGCCAGCGCGTCGGCCAGCCAGCTAGCGAATTCCCGCGGCACCACTCCCGCCTTCTTGCCGATCTGCAACGCCACGTTGGTCGCGTAGTCGCCATGCTGCGGGTCCCGTGGGCGCTGGACGGTCACCGTGGGTGGAAGCACAGCGGGATCGAGACCACGGCCGGTCAGCACGTCGTGGGCGACGGATCGGACCAGGTCGGCGAGCGCAGCGGGAGTCACCCCTGCGAGTCTAGGGAGATGTCAGACCTGCTCAGCGAACCAGTGTGGACGCCCGCGGTCATTCGCCCTCGACGAGGAATCCCTACACTGACACCGCGGTCTGGCAACAGACCCTCAGTGAAGAAACACCCTTGAGTGAACACCATGAGCGAGGACCAGACCAGGCATGCCCAGTGGCAAGAGCAGCAAGGCAGTGCGCAACGCCCGTTCGGTCGTAACCGCGACCAAACCCAAGCCGTGGGGCACGATAGCGGCGGTGTTGGCCATCTTGATGTTCGCGGGCGGCATCTTCGGATATCTGTTCTTCCGGTATGAGGACCGCCGCGCTTTCACCCCCACCGCCGACAACCAGGACCCCTCGACCCAGATCGAGGGCGTCGTCATTCAGAACTACGGCCCGGATCAACGCGGGCACATCGGCGGGGATAAACGAGTCGCCTATGACCACAGCCCTCCATTCGGCGGTCCGCACGACGCGGTCTGGGCAGCGTGCAATGGCGTGGTCTATGAGACGGCGGTACGCAATGAGCACATGGTTCATGCCCTTGAACACGGTGCGGTATGGATTGCCTACAACCCGGACAAGATCACCGGTCCGGCGCTGCAGTCGCTGCGAGACCGGGTGCAGGGCGAGAACTACCTCATGCTCTCGCCCTACCCTGGACTGAGTTCGCCGATTTCCCTGCAGTCCTGGGGACATCAGCTTAAGTTGACCGATCCCGCCGACAAACGGATTGACCAGTTCATCCAGTCCCTGCGGCGCAACCAGTACACCTATCCCGAGATCGGGGCTAGCTGCGAGGTACTCCCTGGCCTGTTCGACCCGGCGAAGCCGCCACCGTTCGTCGCCGAGCCGCCCGGTCCGGACGCCATCCCGATGAACTTCAGTGCCGGGGCGCAAACCGAGCCGACCTCACCTTCAGGGGGGTGAGATCGGCCATGGCGAAAACGCCCATCGAGGCCAGCTCGGCCGGCATGTGCTCCGGCAGCACTGAGTCGCCCACCACCGGCAAGCAGCCCGCCGCGCGCTGGGTTCGCCTGGTGATCTATGGCGGTGTGGTGCTCGCCGTGCTGCTGTTGGGAGCAGCGCTGGGCATGTCGCTACAGCGCGGGATTGGGGCTCCGGCACAGCCTGAAGGCGGCTCGGTGGACGTAGGCTTCGCCCAGGACATGTCGGTACACCACCGCCAGGCGGTGCTGATGGGGGGCTTGGCCCGGGAGCGCAGCGCCGATCCCGCGATCCGGTCGGTCGCCTTTGACATCGAGACCAGCCAGCTCGAGCAGACCGGGCGGATGCAGGGCTGGCTGAGTCTGTGGAACGCTGCAGCGCTGCCCACCGGGCGGTACATGACCTGGATGACCGACGCCACCTCGATGCCGGGGATGGCGCACGGCGGCGGGCCGGACGCCGCCGGGGTGGCGACGATGCCGGGGATGGCGTCACCCGCTGAGTTGGAACGGCTCCGGGCGTCCAGCGGCGCCCAGTTCGACGTGCTGTTCCTGCAGCTGATGCTGCGGCACCACCAGGGCGGGGTACCGATGGCCGAGTACGCCGCTCAGCACGCCGAGACAGCGCAGGTGCGCAACCTAGCTGAAAAGATCATGATCTCGCAGAGCGCTGAGAGCGAGTACCTGGCCCAGCTGATCGCCCAGCGCGGGGCGCAGCCCCTACCGCCGCCGAGCTGAGCACCGCTGCGTTGGGCGTGGGCCATCGGTAGGGGTACGCTCTGCCGCGACATGCCCCCGTAGCTCAGGGGATAGAGCACCGCCCTCCGGAGGCGGGAGCGCAGGTTCGAATCCTGCCGGGGGCGCCATGTCTGAGCAGCCACGATGACCTCCGATGCTCGTGGTGTAGTGAGTCGTGGACTCATTCGTGGATTCAGTCGCGCTACTCTGAGTCCATGGCTGGTCGCCCAAGCCGCTCTCGCGGCCACATCGAGACGCTTCCGTCCGGCAGTTTTCGGGCCAGGGTGTATGCGGGGATTGATCCCCTGACCGGCAAGCGCCGGTACCTGGTGGAGACCGCTCCCAGCCAAAAGGCAGCCGAGCGCGCGCTGACCAAGCTCCAGCGCCAGGTCGACGAAGACCAGCACCCGAAGACGGCCATCACCGTTCGGCAGGCCATCACGCAGTGGCTTGAGGTAGTGGAGCTTGAGGCCACCACTCGCGAACGGTACGACGACCTGATCCGCCTGTACATCCTGCCGACCCTCGGTGACATGCTGGCGAGCAAGCTCGATGCCGAGCTGCTAGAGCGCTTCTATGCGCGACTGCACCGTTGCCGCGCGCTGTGCTCGGGACGACCTCGGGCTGGGCACGTTTGCCAACCGATAAGCACGAGCACCACCCGCAAGATTCACTACATCATCCGTGGTGCGCTAGAACGCGCCGTGCGTTGGCAGCATCTGGGCGTTAACAAGGCGGCAATGGCCGTAGCGCCATCACCAAACCGGACCGAACCTGATCCGCCGAGTGCCGAAGAAGCAGCGGCGCTGCTTAACGCTGCCCAGGTAGACCCAGAGTGGGGCCTGCTGCTCTGGCTAACAATGATCACCGGATCCCGCCGTGGCGAAGTGTCCGCGCTGCGGTGGCGCCATGTCGACTTTGACCGTGCGGCCCTCTGGATCCACCGCAGCAACGCGCAGACCAAGGCCGGGATCAGAGAGAAGGAAACCAAGACGGGCCAGCGGCGCAAGGTCGCACTCGATCCCCACACGCTCGGCCTGCTCGAACAACATCGGCAGCTCTGGGAGCAGCGCTGCGCCGACCTTGGTTGTGCGCTCGACCCTGACGCGTTCGTCTTTTCTCCCGCGCCGGACGGCTCCATGCCGTACGCCCCGAGGGCGATCAGTCAGCGATACCGTCGAATGGCGATCAAGCTCAAACTTCGCAGCACCCGCATTCACTCCTTGCGCCACTACTCGGCAACGGAGCTGATCGCAGCTGGCGTCGATCTCCGCACCGTCGCCGGGCGGCTAGGACACGGCAGCGGCGGTGCGCCACGCTCAAGGTTTATGCGGCCTGGATTGATGAGGCCGACCGGCGAGCTGCTACGACGATGGCCAGCATCATGCCAAAGCCAGTCACCGTCCAGCAGCCCCGCGGCCCGTACGAGAAGATCGCGGCCTCGCTGCGCGATGACATCCGGGCTGGTCGACTCAAGCCTGGTGACCAACTGCCCACTGTCGCAGAACTCGCCGTAGCTCACACGGTCGCTATCGGCACCGCCCACCGAGCAATGACGCTACTCAAGGATGAACGGCTCATCGAGGTCACCCGGGGCCGCCGCGCCATCGTCGCTGCACCGGCTTAGCGGACAGTTGCCAGGAGGGTCCTGACCCGTCGGCGTTGGCGTGCTGAGCCAACCTGCGTGGCAAGCCGATCGGCGTGGTCAGCATGGGCGCGTGCTTCATCACGCTCGCCGATAGCCGCGAGGGCGATCGCCAAGTCCACGCGGAGTGCCGTCTCAGCACGGACGAACGACGGGTCAAGCTGGTTAAGTGCGTCGGTGAGCACAGCGGTGGCTTCGGGATCGCCGAAGCGGGTTAGCGCGTGTCCACGCCAACGAGCGAGGTGCACGGCGTCGAGTGCGACATAGGGCCGCTCATCGGTCGGGCAGTCAGGCAGCAGTTCGGCCGCTTGGTCGAAGGCGTGCAGGCTTGCGGTGCGGTCGCCGTGGGCGGCGTGGGCTTCGCCGTGCGCGGCGGCTAGCCATGCCCGGAGAATGCGGGACGCGGTCGCGTTGGCGCGACGCCGGGCGTTGTCGAGGAGGCCCATAGCGTCGCGGGTTGCTCCGGTGTCGATGAGAACGAATGCTTGTTCGGCTGCCGCGTGGCTTTCGTAGGCTACGGAGCCGGACTGTGCGGCTGCGGCCCGGGATTGTTCGTAGTGGTGCCAGGAGTCGGTCATGGCACCGAGGTCGAGTGCTTGCCATCCGGCGAGGGTATACATTTCGGATAGTAGTGCGGCGAGTGGTTCGCGAGCGCCCGGGGCGAGACTGTGCGCAGCCAACCGCTTTACCTGCCGGATTTTGGCGTTGA
>JALZHU010000351.1 GCA_030860695.1 Actinomycetota bacterium | reverse complement strand
GTGGTACTCCTCGGCTACCAGGAGCCCGCTCTCATGCCCGGCCCGACACGCCACCCGTGATCAAATCGCGACCGCTCTCATCTCCGGCCAACCAGCCAACATCATTTGCCAACAGGCTCTAAGAGCCGGGCGCTGCTGCTGCGGCCGGCGTTTGAAAATGCTGTCGCGGCGGGGTTCCTCAAGGTCCTGATCCCGGTGCCGTTCGGTGGGGCGGCATCCAGCGGCGTCGACGCCGCCATCTTCATCGAGGAGTGGGCAGCGCAGAGCCCGGACTTCGTCATCTCGATGGCCGGTCCGCTGATCGCGCTGGCGCCCGTCTACCAGGTGGGCACCCCGGAACAGGTCGAGCGCTTCGTACGACCTTTCCTGGCCGACTCCGGCGCACCGCTGGCGGCCATGGCCTTCAGCGAGCCCGAGGGCAGCGCGAACTTCGACGTCGAGGGACCCGGCCAAGGGATACGCACCACCGCGGTCCCCGACGGCGAGGAGTGGGTCATCAACGGTCGCAAGGCCTGGGCATCACACCTGTGCGGCTGGGACGGTGACGGCCCGGACATCATGACCATCGTCTGCCGAACCCCTAGCGGTATCTCGCTCATCGTCGCCGAACGCGAACACCTGGCCGGCAATATCGAGGTCGAGGAGTACTACGACCTACCCGGACTCAAGGGCTGCCTGACCACTCGAGTCCGACTCATCGACGTGCGCGTTCCGCGCGGCAACCTCCTCGGTGAGGAAGGCCAGGGAGTGGACCTGACCCGCAACGCGTTTGTCCCCAGCGGCGCGTCGATCGGCATCTTCGCCGCCGCCGCGATGCGGCAGGCCTTCGACATCGCCTACCGCTTTGCTCTCAGCGAGAAGCGCGGCGGGCCGGTGCCGATCATCGAGTATCAAGCCGTGTCCGACATCCTGGCTGACGCCAAGGGAAAGATCGAAGCCGTCCGGTTGCTCGCCTGGCGCGCACTGGACGCCGTCATGTCGATGCACCCCAGCGGGCCGGAACTCGCCCTGCACGCCAAGATCTTCGGCTCCGAAACCAGCGTCGAGGTCATCAACGAACTCATCAAGATCGTCGGCGTAACCGCCTACGACGAGAAGTTCCCAATCATCCGCTACCTGATGGACACGCTGTCGTACCCAATCATTGAAGGAAGCAACGTCGGCGTGCGCCGCAGGCAGTTGCAGGCGCTGTTTCGCACCCCGGGCTACGACCCGCTCTCCGCCTCGGGCATGGCCTGAACGTTAAGGCACAGGGCGCCCCCTGTGCCGAGTCCTGATCGGCATCGCCGGGCCGCGCTGCTACTGGGCCCAGACACGTCACCACTCCGACACACTTCTCGCCACCATCGCCAGCGGATCCCGGCGGTGGGCGCGATTGAATATGGGATTTCTCGCCTCTCGACGTTCATCAGCGTCATGGCCCTCGTTGCTGGAGAAGCCTTGGTCGCCTGGGTCATCGGGCTGTTGATCGTTCTACGGGGAAGTGAACCCGACGAGCGTTCAGAGATCATCCAAGCGTATGCACACTGTAATCCGCTTGTGTATCTCCGAAATCCGCTTGTGTATCTCCGACGGAACACCGTGCCTGGAGGCGAGGGCTGGACACTTGCGCGCGCGAACGGCGGTACAGCAGACAGTGGCGGCGAGACAGATCACGAGGAGTCGGCGTGGCATAGTCGCCCGCTTCGGCGGAAGAGCGCGTTCAGGCGGGTACGAACGTTGTAGTGCCTGGTCTGGACTGCATGGGTAAAGGTGTGTCTGGGGACGAATGGTGGAAGCTGGTCACTGACGTAGTGCAGCGTGTTCTCCCAATTTTGTGACCCGAGAAGCACCGCAAGCTCCCAAACGACGCGCGTGCGCAGAGTCGAGCCTTCCACGTGTTTGGTGTCGGAGCCGGGTACAGCCCACCGCACAGGGTGGATCGCGCTGCCCTATATAGACACTGACGCTAGTGGATCAACGGCGTGTGCCATGGATCTTCTAGGTACATAAGCGAACGCCAGGAACACGGTGGCGTGATCGTCCCTTGACTGGCTCAGGTTTACTGGAGATCCCCAGCGCCCGCTGCTGCGGCTCGTGAGGGTCGGCCGCGGGTGGGGCAGTCCCTTCCAGCCCTCGACACTGCGTGCGTGGAGCAGTACGCGGTCAGCGCCATTACAGTGCGTTCGTCGTGGGTGTGGGTAGTATCAGGGTCGACTCGCTGACCCGGTCGAGGGCGCTACCTGCTCGATCCCCGCTGGGCGGCGGCCACGTCGACCGCCACCGCATCCGCGGCGGCCAGCCCGTCCAGCAGCGCCGCCACGGCCTCCCGCCAGCCTCACCGACGCTCGTTCGGGGAAGGAAACCGCTCATGGGCCCGCCTCACCGCGCTATGGAGTTCTGTGATCGTTTCAGGCTCAGGCTGCCTATTCTGCAGGCGCCGATGGCTGGAGCCTCCCGGCCCGAGCTGGCGATAGCGGTTGCTGACGCGGGCGGGATGGGTGCCAGTGGGGCGCTGCAGGACAGCCCGCAGCGAATCGCCGAGTGGGCTCGACAGTTCAGAGCTAAGTCGAACGGCGCCTTTCAACTCAACATTTGGATCCCGGAGAGCTCGAAGCTGGATGCCCAAGAGCGACAAGCGCGAGTGGATGCCGCGAGCCAGTTCCTCCGACAGTTCGGCGCACCACCTGAGGCAGATGAACCGGGCCAACCCCCGCTGATCTTTTCGGAGCAGTGTAGTGCGATGCTGGCTGCTCAGCCCACCGTGATGTCTTCCATCATGGGTCTGTTTCCGCGGGAAGTTGTCACCCGCATGCGCGAAAGGGGGATTGCTTGGTTTTGCTGCGCCACCTCGTTAGCAGAGGCCCTGGCGGCCGAGGAGGCCGGCGCAGACGCGATCGTAGCCCAAGGTATGGAAGCCGGAGGCCATCGAGGTACGTTCAACCAGGACGAGGCCGAACGCCATCAAGTTGGGCTGTTCTCGTTGCTGCCCTGGTTCGCCGATCACCTTCGGATACCGATCATTGCCGCTGGTGGGATTGCCGATGGGCGCGGCGTCGCTGCCGCACTGTCTTTGGGTGCGAGTGCGGTCCAAGTCGGCACCGCGCTGCTTCGCAGCCCTGAAGCCGGCATCAGCCCGGGGTGGTCGCAGGCCCTGGATGGCTTGGCTCCCGAGGACACCGTGACCACTCGTGCCTACACGGGGCGCCTCGCCCGCGCGGCGCCTAGTCCCTATCTGGCCGCGTGGACCACGCCGGATGCTCCCCGCCCCGCCCCGTTCCCCGATCAGCTTGGCCTAGTGACCCGCTGGCGCAAAGGTAACTCTGAGGGACTAGATAAAGCCAACCACTGGGCCGGTCAGAGCGCCGCATTGGCCACCACTGACCCTGCCGGCGAGATAGTTACCCGTATGTGGTGCGACGCTAAAGCCCTGCTCGCTTGATTACCCTCGGCGCCGACACATCGACACTCAGCTCTTCCGGAAAGGACCGAACATGGCGACGAGCAACAAAACTGAATCGTGTCGGGTGTGGTTCATCACGGGCGCCTCCTCGGGAGTAGGCCGGGAAATAGCGGTCGCCGCGCTCGATCGTGGCGACCGAGTGGTCGCCACCGCTCGAAAGCCTGAAGCGCTCACCGAGCTCATTTCACACTACACCGACCGAGTGCTTTTGCTCAAGCTTGATGTGCGTAGGGAAGACGAAGCCCAGCAGGCGGTCAGCGAGGCCGTTGCGGCTTTCGGCCGCATCGATGTGGTAGTAAATAGTGCTGGCTATGGCCTGTTCGGGCCTATCGAAAAAACGACAGATAAGCAGGCTAGAGATATATTCGATACTAACTTTTTCGGGGTACTCAACGTGCTGCGCGCAACGCTGCCGGTACTTCGAAGACAGCGCTCAGGTCATGTATTTCAGATGTCCTCGCTGTTCGGGCAAATGTCTTATCCGGGTACCGGTTTGCTGGCTGCTACAAAACACGCGGTCGGAGGGGTTACCGCGGCCCTTGCCCAGGAATTAACTCCGCTGGGAGTCCGGTTCACCATGGTCGAGCCTCACGCGATCAACACGCCATTCATGTCTCACAGCATAACCACCGAAACTGAATCTGATTACGATGGTACGGTGGGTGCCCTTTTGCGCTCACTGAGCCAGGTCCCGGCGGAAACGCTGCCTAGCGCCGCCACCATCGCAGCAGCCATTGTTCAGGTCGCTCACGCTGATTCGCCGCCCCTGCATCTAGCGTTAGGAAATACCGCAATGAAAGAGATCCACAGGGAACTTACCGCACGGCTGCGTGACTTGGCCGAATGGGAACAGTTCACACGCAAAATTGACGATTCAGAGCTATAGCGAACCCGGACCAATCTAGGAGCTAGACTAGGGTTGCTCATACGCTGCCAATGTCAACAGCAGTTCGCGCAACGTCCCGTCCCCGACGGCAGTGAACTGAGGCCGGCGCCCATGATGGCTCCGCCCGCGGCGCGGGTGTTCGATTCTGCAGCCCAGACGCGCGCAACCTCATGCGCCGTTTAGACCCGCCGAGCTTGGACTTGCACTGCAAGACATGGCTCAGCCACGAAACAACGATCCACCTCCGCAGGCGTTGCCGCCAGTGCACGAGGACGGACTCGGAATCTCGGTAGAGTTGGAAGCTGTAGGCCAGCATCTGTTGCTCGTCGATGAAGGTTTGCACCATCAATTGAGGGCCGTGCTGCTTTGCGAACTTGACGGCCTCTTGAACGGCGCCCTTGAAACCCGCTAGGTGGCCTTTGGTGATCCGCATGGTGTTTACAGAAGGCGGTGTCAAGTGGTGAATGCACCACCAGCCTCGACCAGGAATTTGTTGAGAACTTCGGTTGGTTTGAGCCAGCCGAGTGTCTGACGTGGACGGTTATTGAGTTCGTCGGCGACTGCGTCGAGT
>JALZHU010000077.1 GCA_030860695.1 Actinomycetota bacterium | reverse complement strand
GCTGGCACGCCAGGCGGTCGCTGCCCTGGCTGGTGCGGGTGTTGCCGTCGCGGTCGCCCCGGCGTTGCGGATGGCCTCCGGGGTGCGCGATTCCGTCGGCCTCCAGGCGGCGGCGCGGCAAGCCAATCTGGCGGGGCGAGTGCTGCTGCGGCGGGCCGGTCTGCCGCCCGCCGGTACGCACGTTGTGCTCGTCGACGACGTGGTGGCCACCGGTGCGACCGCTGCGGCATGCATCGCGGCACTACTCCGGACGGGTGTCGACGTGCCTGCGATCGTGGTGCTCGCCGCGGCCGGGTGTCACGCCCCGTCGTACCCACCGGCAGGGTGATACCAACCACAGCGTTGACCCTGTGACACAGGACGTTCACCTCTGGCGACAGCACCCCCAGCGGACTACCGTCCGGGCATCAGCATCGCTGCCTGTTGGGAGGAGGCGAGAGAGCCATGGTCCTAACGCCGGTGGTCGAGTGATTATCGAGGGCGCCCGCTGCTGGGCGTCCGAGCATCGATGCCCTTAACGATCACTGCAGTGCCCCGGCGTCGCTCAAGTCCCTGTAGGACAACGCGAGGAGGTCGCCCTGTGAATATTGTTGTGAAGGGTCGTAACGTCGAGGTTCCTGATCACTACAGGGTGCACGTTACTGAGAAGCTCGCCCGCGTCGAACGGTATGACAACAAGGCCAGCCATTACGACGTCGAGCTATTCCACGAACGCAATCCCCGGCAGTCCAAGAGCTGCCAGCGGGTCGAGATCACAGGTCGGTGTCGCGGACAGGTAGTCCGCGCAGAGGCGTGTGGTTCGGATTTCTATGCCGCCCTAGACCTGGCGGTGAGCAAGCTTGACAACCGGCTGCGCCGGGTCGCGGACCGTCACAAGGTGCACTACGGACGCCGCCACCCCACTTCCGTCGCCGAGGCCACTGCGCCGCTGGCGGCTGCACTACCCCCCGATCTCGATGCTCCTAATATCGAAGCTGGGGCCGAGACCAACGGTCGTCGCCCCCGGGCAGGGCTGCTCAACCCGCCCGACGAGCAACTCGACTACGAGCTCCCCACCCAGCGGTGGGATTCACCGGATGCGCAGGAGCCGGGTCGCATCGTCCGGCGTAAGCGGCACTCCGCGCGGCCCATGACCGTCGACCAGGCGCTCTACGAGATGGAGCTCGTAGGCCACGACTTCTACCTGTTCTCCGACGCCGACTCCGGACTGCCCAGCGTTGTGTATCGCCGGCACGGCTTCAACTATGGCGTGATCCAGCTGGTCTGACGCCGCTTCACTAAGCCATGATCGCCGTCTGTGTGCGTGGGACGACATCATGTGTCGCTCATGACACACAGACGGCGATCGTTGTGTTTGTGGGTAGCTGACCTGCGCCGCTGACGGCGTGGCCGATACTGGGCATACGATGGCTCGCAGACCGGCGGTCCACGGTGTCGTGCGGTACGCCAGAGGCCGCCCGCCGCCGAGCCGCGCCCCGATACAAGTGAGGTCTCCCACGGTGGTCCTGTCCCGACTTCTTCGCGCCGGTGAACACAAGACTGTGCGCCGGTTGCGCGCCATCGCCGACCACATCAACGGCCTAGAGGACGACGTCGCCGGCCTGTCCGACGCCGACCTGCGGGTCAAGACTGATGAGTTCCGCAGCCGTTATGGCAAGGGAGAGTCACTGGACGACCTGCTGCCCGAGACGTTCGCGGTGGCCCGCGAGGCCGCCAAGCGCACCCTGGGACAGCGGCACTTCGACGTTCAGCTGATGGGCGGTGCTGCGCTGCACCTAGGCAACATCGCCGAAATGCGCACTGGTGAGGGCAAGACGCTGACTTGCGTGTTGCCCGCCTACCTCAACGCGATCGCCGGCAAGGGTCTGCATGTCGTCACGGTCAACGACTATCTCGCCAAGCGTGACGCGGAGTGGATGGGTCGGGTGCACCGGTTCCTTGGCCTAGAGGTCGGGGTGATCCTGTCTCACATGAGTCCGAACGAGCGGCGGGCTGCCTACCACGCTGACATCACCTACGGCACGAACAACGAGCTCGGTTTCGACTACCTGCGTGACAACATGGCTTGGAGTCTCGACGACTGCGTTCAGCGTGGGCACAGCTATGCCATCGTCGATGAGGTCGACTCCATCCTCATTGACGAGGCGCGGACCCCACTGATCATCTCTGGGCCTGCCGACCAGTCCTCCCGCTGGTACGCCGAGTTCGCGCGGCTTGCCCCAATGCTCAAGCGCGACGTGCACTACGAGGTGGATGAGCGCAAGCGCACCGTGGGTGTCTCCGAGGAGGGTGTCGCGCTTGTCGAGGACCAACTGGGTATCGAAAACCTCTACGAGGCGGCTAACACGCCGCTGGTTGGTTACCTCAACAACGCGCTCAAGGCCAAGGAGCTGTTCACCAAGGACAAGGACTACATCGTCCGCAACGGTGAGGTTCTCATCGTCGACGAGTTCACCGGCCGGGTACTGCACGGCCGGCGCTACAACGAAGGCATGCACCAGGCCATCGAGGCCAAGGAGAAGGTGGAAATCAAGGCCGAGAATCAGACGCTGGCCACGATCACACTGCAGAACTATTTCCGGCTCTACGACAAGCTCGCCGGGATGACAGGTACGGCGCAGACCGAAGCCGCCGAGTTCGACCAGATCTACAAGCTGGGTGTGGTGTCGATCCCCACCAACAAACCGATGATCCGCAAGGACCACGGTGATCTGGTCTACAAGACCGAGGAGGCCAAGTTCGCCGCAGTGGTGGAAGACATCGCGCAGCGGCACGCCAAAGGCCAGCCGGTGCTGGTGGGAACGGCGAGCGTGGAGCGTTCCGAGTACCTGTCCAAGGCGTTGGTGAGCGCCGGCATCCCCCATTCGGTACTCAACGCCAAGCAGCACGAGAAGGAAGCGATGATCGTCGCCGAGGCTGGCCGCAAGGGCGCGGTCACCGTTTCCACCAACATGGCTGGCCGTGGGACCGACATCATGCTGGGTGGCAACCCTGAGTTTCTCGCCGATGCGGCATTGCGGGCCCGCGGGCTGGACCCCGTGAATACTCCGCAGGAGTACGAGGCCGCCTGGGAGGCCGCGGTGCAGACGGCCCGCGCCGAGGTTGCAGCTGAGGCCAAGGAGGTGATCGCCGCTGGGGGGCTGTATGTCCTGGGCACCGAGCGGCACGAGGCCCGGCGGATCGATAACCAGTTGCGCGGCCGCTCTGGGCGTCAAGGTGACCCCGGCGAGTCCCGGTTCTACCTCTCCTTGCGTGACGAGCTCATGGTGCGGTTCAACGGCCCGTTGGTCGAGTCCATCATGACCCGGCTGCGGATGGAGGATGACATCCCGATCGAGGCCAAGATGGTCACCAGGGCGATCCAGTCCGCACAGACCCAGGTCGAGCAACAGAATTTCGAAATCCGCAAGAACGTCCTGAAGTACGACGAGGTCATGGACCTCCAGCGCAAGGTGATCTACGCCGAGCGCCGCCGGGTGCTGGAGGGCGAGGACCTGCGCGAGCAGGTTGACCACATGATGACCGATGTGATCACCGCCTATGTCAACGGTGCCACCGAGAACGGGTACGCCGAGGACTGGGATCTTGATCAGCTGTGGTCGGCGCTGAAGACGCTGTACCCCGTCGGTATCAAGTACGAGGATATTGCCGACGACACCGGTGACCTGACCCGCGAGGTGCTGCTGGCGGCCCTGCATGACGATGCGCGCGCGGCGTATTCCCGTCGCGAGGCAGAGCTTGAGCAGATGGCTGGCCCGGGCGCGATGCGGGAGCTCGAGCGGCGCGTGGTGCTCTCGGTGCTGGACCGCAAGTGGCGCGAGCACCTCTACGAGATGGACTACCTCAAGGAGGGCATTGGCCTGCGCGCGATGGCGCAGCGCGACCCGTTGGTTGAGTACAAGCGTGAGGGCTTCGAGATGTTCAGCGCACTGCTCGAGGCGCTGAAGGAGGAGTCCGTCGGGTTCCTGTTCAACCTGCAGATCCAGGTTACCGAGCCGGCGATTGTGCCAGACCCGGCGCAGACCCCGCTGTCCCCCTCGCCGGCCGGTTCAGCGCTTTCCCAACTCGACGGGCAGGCCGGTGACAGTGGCCTTCCCGGGTCCGCCCTGGGTACGCGGGCCGGCCTGGGTGGCCTACCGCAGCCGGAAGCCCGGCCGCTGACCTATACCGGACCGGCCGAGGGCGGTGGTACCGAGGTGCGGGGCCGGAGCAACCGCGGTCGGCATGCCGGCAACGGTGCTGGGGAGCCCGGACGCAACGCCCCCTGCCCGTGCGGTTCGGGCAAGAAGTACAAGCGGTGCCACGGAGCTCCCACCACCGCCCGCTCCTGACCCGTCGGTGCCGGTCAAGGCTAGGGGCTTGCGTCACCCGGTTGAACGTTGCCTCGAGCCCTCGGGATTTGACGATCGCCCTCGTTAGCACGGCCGACGTCGGTGTTGGGTGCTGAGGTCACCAGTAGTGAGGCGCAATTGCAGCGCGGTGCAGCGCCACCGGCTGCCGTGTTTTTCGAAGCGGGCGGCCAGGGCCCGAACGCCGGTGTTGAGTGCCACCAGCGCGACGGCCTCCAGAGTGCTGGCAGTTTGCTGCTGGGCGAGCACTTTACGCATCCGCGGTTCCAGAGCCCCCACCTTAGCCTGGAGCGAAACCAGGTAGGTGAGCAAATCAGGACGCAGCACCGCGGACAGCTGCTGTGCCGGCCGCCGGCCGCCAAGAATCTCCACTGCGGCTCGAAGCACCCGCTCAGCAAAAATGGACGCTGCGGGATCGGCTGCCGGTAGCGATATGACCGGCGGCGGCTCGAGCGTCGCTGGCGCCGAGGGCGGCAGGATGTCCGCCAACCGGCGGAGCACCGGCCGGCGCGATAGCTGGGGACGTGGCTCGGTGATGCTCGTGGTCAACGAACCCTCCTCGTCTGAAGGGCCACGCGGGTGCGCGTGACCTGCCGACGGCGGGGCCGAAGACGCCGTTAGGGTGGGCGCCGGGTCGGAGGAGGGGCAACGATCCGGCGTCGGAAAGTATGCTTCATCTGGCGGGATGTTGTCCCGATTTTCGCCGAAGTGGGTTTCTATCTGTGGATAACCCGCTACGTCGGTAGCTGCCCGGTGGCGCGCCGACGGGCCCATTCGAAGCACACCACCGCGGCCGCGCTGGCGACGTTGAGTGACTCGACGTTGCCGGCCATCGGGATGCTGACCCAGCCGGTGAGCTGCGCCGCGACGGCTGGGGAAATTCCCCCGGTCTCGTTGCCCAGTACATAGGCCACCCGGGGCGGCGGTGGGTCGCCGAACAGAGAGGCGGCGCCCGGCACCGAACCGGACAGCCCGAGCACCGTCAACCCGGCGGCGCGCAGCGCGGCGCAGGCCCGCTCCGCGGTGGCGCTGCGTAGTACCGGGGCGTGGAAGGCCACCCCAGCCGAAGCCTTGATCACCAATGGATCGATCGCAGGCACCCCCCGGCGGGGCAACACCACGCCGTCGAAGCCCGCGGCGGTCGCGGTGCGCAGGATCATGCCCACGTTGGCCGGGTTGGTGATCGCGTCGAGCACGAGTACCGCCGCCGGGCTACCCAGCTGGCCCAGCGCATCATCCAGCGGGCGCATTCTGGGCGCTACCACGTCGGCCAGCACACCCTGATCGTGCCGGCCATTGCCGGCGAGCACCTTCACCCGGTGCGCGGACAGCCGCTGCACCGGCACCTGCCGGTGTGCCGCTGCATCGAGGATCTCCTGCACAGTGTCGCCGCGGGCCTGCTCGGCCACGATCACCTTGTCGATCGTCAGCACCGGGTCGGTTAGCGCCTCCAGCACCGGTTTGCGGCCGTAGACGGTGATGAAGATGTCCCGCGGGCTGGCGGCATGCCGGCCCCGGCGTGTCCGGCTGTCCTGCACGGTGTGTCGGCCTCCTGCGGACGGTGTTTGCGATCACGACCGTGATGGTGGTGGGCCGGCGTCGAGCCACGTCGCTGGGTCCAGCCGATGTCTTCGGGTCTCGCCTACCCGTGATCTAGTCTAGGTGGGTCCGTAATATCCATTGTTCTCGCTGGCAGAGGCTGTGGCCCGAAGAGAGAGGCGCCGTTTTCGCCGATGAGGGTCTACATCCCCGCCACGCTCGTGATGCTGCGGACATTGGTCGACTCCGGGGAGCTGATCCCGGTCTCCGGCACCGCCTTCGCACTCACCCCGATGCTTCGCGAGTCCTACGCTGCCGGGGACACCGAGGAGCTGGAGTATGCGGCGATGAACGAGGCGGCCCGGGCCTCGCTGCGGCTGCTGGCTGCCGAGTTGGACGGCGACTTGACGGTGATTCCTCGCCGGGTCGTGGTGGCCGCAGACGTCGAGCGGGTGCGGTTGCGCCCGGATCTCGACGATGCCGCCGTCACGGTCGCTGGCGCAGTACCGATCTCGGCGATCGCCGCCGTGCACGTCGACGTGGCCGAGGCGGAGGATGCGGTGCGCGCTGCTGCGGCGGCGGTGGATGCCGCCGACCTCGGTGACCCGGACGCCGAGTTCGCGCTCGGTGATGCGGAGGACCACGAGATGGCGTGGTACGCCACCCAGGAGATCCCCTTCCTGCTCGAATTCCTGTGATACCCGTGAGTGGCAATGTGACTTAGGACTCGCATTGCCACTCACGGGTCTCTTAACAAGGAGGTTCCGATGGACGCGATCACTTCCACTCCGGCCCCGCGCAACGAACCGGTGCGTAGCTACGCACCGCAGACCCCGGAGCGCGATTCGCTGACCCGCAGGCTCGCCGAGCTGGCCGACCAGCGAGCCGAGCTGACCATGACCATCGCCGGGGTGCAGCGGATGGCGAGCGGGGAGCCATTCGACGTGGTCGTGCCGCACCGGCACGCCCACGTTCTGGGCACAAGTGCGCAAGCCAGCGCCAGCGACGTGGCGGATGCCGTCCGCGCCGCGATGCAGGCCGCCCCGGCCTGGCGTGAGCTGCCCTTCGACGAGCGCGCCGCGATCCTGCTGCGGGCCGCGGATCTCGCCGCCGGCCCGTGGCGCGACACGCTTAATGCCGCCACCATGCTCGGCCAGTCGAAGTCGGTGCAGCAGGCCGAGATCGACGCGGCCTGCGAGTTGATCGACTTCTGGCGCTTCAATGTGCACTACGCCCGCCGGATCCTGGCCGAGCAGCCGAACTCGGTGCCCGGCGAGTGGAACCGCATGGAGTACCGCCCGCTGGACGGGTTTGTCACCGCGATCACCCCCTTCAACTTCACCGCGATCGCGGGGAACCTGCCTACCGCACCTGCGCTAATGGGAAACACGGTGGTGTGGAAGCCCACTCCCACCCAGCAGCTCGCCGCGCACTACACGATGCGGCTGCTCGAAGCCGCCGGACTACCGCCTGGGGTGATCAACCTGGTGACCGGCGACGGAGCAGCGGTCAGCGGGGTGGCACTGACTGATCCGGACTTCGCGGGGTTGCATTTCACCGGTTCTACCAGGACCTTCAAGATGCTGTGGCACACCATCGCCGATCACCTGGACAGCTACCGCAGCTACCCGCGCATCGTGGGGGAGACTGGCGGTAAGGACTTCGTGGTGGCGCACCCCTCGGCCAACCCTGCCGCGGTGACGACAGCGCTGGTGCGTGGGGCGTTTGAGTACCAGGGCCAGAAGTGCTCCGCGGTCTCGCGGGCGTACCTCGCCCGGTCGCTATGGGACGGTGGTATGCGGGAACAGCTTGCCGACACCACGCGGACGATCAGCTACGGCGACGTCGCTGACCTGTCGCACTTCGGCGGCGCGGTGATCGACGCCCGGGCTTTCGCCAAGCACCGCGATCTCCTGGCGCGGGTCGCCACTGACCCGTCAATCGAAGTGCTCGCTGGCGGCGGCTGCGACGACTCGCAGGGATGGTTTGTGCAGCCCACGGTGCTAGTCGGCGGTGACCCCAAGCACGACGTGTTCGCGACCGAGTACTTCGGGCCGATCCTCGCGGTGCACGTCTACCCCGACGACGACTACCCCGCGATCCTCGACGTGGTCGACTCCACCAGCCCGTACGCGCTGACCGGCGCGGTGTTCGCCACCGATCGGGAAGCAGTGGCGCAGGCCCATCAGTCGCTACGCTTCGCGGTGGGCAACTTCTACATCAACGACAAGCCCACCGGATCGATCGTGGGCCGCCAGCCCTTCGGCGGCTCCCGCTCCTCGGGCACCAACGACAAGGCCGGCTCACTGATCAACCTGCTGCGGTGGACCAGCCCCCGCGCCATCAAGGAGACCTTCGATCCGCCGACCGATCACATTTACCCCCACATGACCGCGTAATGCTCGCCCGCGTTTGCGTGCGCGCCCATCCCCGCGTCCGCTCTCGGGTGCCTGGCTGGCATTGCAGAAAGTAGGGATCATGAGCGCAGCGGTGAGATTCAACAGGCCTTCCGCCGCGCATCCGCTCGCGAACGCGACAGGAAAGGCGGTGTACCCGTGATCGTCCGCTGGTCGACCATTCTGGCGCGCTGGACACTGGGTGTTCTGCTCGTCTCATGGCGTTATTTGTGGGCGATCACTCCGCTGCATCGGTCCGTCGAAGCCGGCGATGCTACTGATCTCCCTCCGCCGTTGCCTGATCAGCTGGTGGACGACCGTAGCCAGCTCCTGGAACGCGGTGTTGGCCCGCTGTTCCACCGGCTGTTCGCGGTGGAGATTGAGGGCTCGTCGTTAACTGCTGCGGAGTTGATCGCCAAGGTTGCCGCCGATCTCAACCAAGCTGTGCCCTCCGAGGTAACCACGGTCGAGCAGATCTCTGGTGTCCGTGGTGAGCTCACGATCGGCGACGAGGTCGTGGTACGCATACCGGGTCCCTGGGATGGCCCGGTCCGAGTGGTGCACCGGACCGGCACGTCATTTCGCCTCGCCACCCTGACCGGGCACCTGGAAGCCGGGCAGATCGAGTTCCGGGCCCGGCAGGAGGGCTCCCGACTGTGGTTCGAGATTGAGGCGTGGGCACGGCCGAGCAATCGGGCTGTCCACCTGCTCTATAGCCGTCTTCAATTGGCCAAGGAGATCCAGCTCAACATGTGGGTGCGGTTTTGCCTGACCGCCGCAGACCTCGCAGGCGGGCGGCCTCGAGGGGGCGTAACGATCCGCACCCGGGTGCTCGATCAACCAGGTTTCGTTGGGGAACACCTGTGACGACCAGCGGACGATCACGGGCACAACGGGCTCGCCTGTCGCGTTCGTGGGCAGATGCGCGGACACTGGGAACGTTCCCCGCCGGTGAGCCGGCAACCAGCAGTGTGGAGGCGCCGATGGTGGGTCAGGTATTGCATCGGGCCGGACTGCGCAGCGGGCACCTCGAGGTTATCTCCCTCGGGTCGGTCGTGCTGTGCCTTGGCTTGTGGATCCGGGCCAAGACGGTAGATCAGGACGAGCGGGGCAACGCCGAGCGGCGCGCGCTCTTCACCGGATTATGGCCGCCCACACTGTGGCTGATTGGCGACTCGCTGCGCAGGTACGAGTGAACTGTGGTGCGCCGCCGGCTGCTGGGCAACGTCGACTACCTCACAGCGCTGGCCGAGCTGCGCAATCGCGAGATTAACTACGACCCCAGCGAGGTACGTCCTCCCGCCTGGAAATTCGACGTGCACCGCAGCCCGGTCGGCCGCGAGAGACCCGGCCCGCCAGAGCCCGGCGGGGTGTGGGAAACCGCCTGCGGCCTGGTCCGGGATTACGAGTTCACCCCCCCTGAGCTCATTCGCGCGGTGTACCACCGTCAAGATCCGCTGCTGGGTCGCAACCTGCTACTCGAGGGTCGTTTCTCCGCGCTGCGGTTCTACATGGGAGTGCGCATCACCACTCTGGTCGACGAGAGCCGAGACCAACAGGAGAAGATTTGGGGGTGGGCTTACGAGACCCTCGAGCACCATCTTGAGCGCGGCAAGGTGACCTACGAGGTGGTCAAGCACCTGGACAGCGGTCAGGTTGAATTCGTCGCCTCATGCCAATCCCAACGATCGCCCGCTCTCGGGCCGATCCTCCGGCTGGGCTGGCTGTTGTTCGGACGCCGCACTCAGTTGCGGTTTTACCGCCGATGCGGACAGCGGTTGCGCGAGCTGGTGCGGGCGTCGCTTACCGCCACGCCGGTCCCGGTTGCTAAGCAGTCACCGTGGGAGATCAACGACTTGGTGCTGGTGCCGTCCGGGGTCGAACCACACCCATTCGATCACCTCACCATCCGGCAACACGACCCGGCTCGGTGAGTCCATTCAGGTAAACGAGCTCGCTTAACGAGATACGTGCTGCCACACCGTTACAGTCGCCGACTGGCAAGGCCTAGCCGCGGTACTGACAAAACCTGCACTGCGCTGGAACAGGCAGATCTGCCCGAACCCGCCCCGTCCCCTGCTCCGATCACCGTAGGCACGCTATTCGACTCGTGAGCAGGATTACTGTCCGTAGTATCCGACCGGCCGGTAGAGTGCCGTGACGCTAGGGGGGAGGGGCGGTGGCCAGGGTCTTCATCAGCCATGCCAGCGAGGACCTGGCGTGTGCCGATCAGCTGCACCAATGGCTGGTTGCTGAGGGCCACGAGGTGTTCCTGGACCAGGATCTGCGTGATGGCATCACGATCGGCGACGGGTGGGAGCAGCGGCTGCATGAGCGGCTGCGCTGGGCCGACGCGGTGGTCTGCGTGGTCACCCCCGCCGCGGTGGCGTCGCCATGGTGCTCGGCCGAGGTTGGTATTGCCTTGTCGCGGGGCAGCCGGCTGTTGCCGGTGCTCGCTGAGCCGGGAGTGGATCACCCGCTGCTGACGTCGGCCCAATACGCCGACCTCACCGCCGATCCCACCGCGGCTCATGCGGCTCTGGTGGAGGCGTTGCGTCGGGTGGATGCCGCCGGGGGTCTCGGGTGGCCGGATGATCGGTCGCCGTTTCCGGGGCTGCGTCCACTGGACGTCGATGAGCATCGGGTGTTCCTCGGCCGAGGTGGTGAGACTGAGGAGCTTGCTGAGCTGCTGCGATCCCCAGCCGAGCACGCCAAAGCAGCGGTGTTGCTGGTGGTGGGCCCCTCAGGGTGCGGCAAATCGTCGCTGGTCCGGGCCGGTTGCTGCATGTGATGGCCGACGAGCCGGGCTGGTGGACGCTGCCTCCGATCCTGCCTGGTGCTGACCCGGTGGCCGCGCTGGCTCGGGAATTGACCGCCGCGGCAGGGCAGCTGGGGTTGGACTGGACGCTGGCGCAGGTGCGTCACCAGCTCGACGACACGGGCCTGACCGGGCTGGCCGATGAGCTGCTGCTGGCTGCCCCCGGTGCTCGGCGGCGGCGGTTGCTGCTGGTGGTGGATCAGTTCGAGGAGCTGCTCACCCAGAGCCCACCCGGGCACCGAGCCCACTTCGCGAAGCTACTGCGCCCGGCGTTGTCGGGGCCGGTGCAGGTGGTCGCCACCCTGCGGCCGGAGTTTCTCGACCAGCTACTGCTCGACACCGACCTGGCGGTGTTACCGACGCACCCTTATGTGCTGCGGCCGCTGCGTCGCGAGGCGCTGCGGACCGTGATCGAAGGCCCGGCCCAGCTCGCCGGCATCGGGGTGGAGGAGGACCTGGTGGCCCGGCTGGTCGCCGACACGGACAGCGGGGAAGCGCTGCCCCTGTTGGCGTTCACCTTGGCCCAGCTCGCCGACGGGGTCAGCCGCGGGGGACGGCTGTCCCAGCAGCGCTACGACCAGCTCGGCGGTGTCCAGGGTGCGCTGACCCGGCAGGCCGACGCGGCTCTTGCCGAGGCGACCGCGGCCGGTGGCCGGCGCCGTGAGGAGGTTATTGTCGGACTGTTGCGGCTGGTCACCGTCGATGAACAGGGTCGCCCCACCCGATGGCGAGTCTCCCGCAATGAGTTGCCGGAGCCGGTGATTCGGCAGATGGACGTCTTCGTCGCACGGCGGCTGGTGACCACCGACACCGACAACGGCAGCGTGGTCGTCGGGGTGGCCCACGAGGCGTTCCTGTCTGCCTGGCACCCGTTGGCCCAGGCGATCGAGGAGAACGTGTCGGCGCTGCGGGCTCGCCGCGCGGTCGAGCAGGCCGCCACCGAATGGAATGACCATGGTTGCCCACCTGCCCGGTTGTGGGAACGCGGCCAACTCGCCGCCGCCCTGGCCGACACCGGGGCCCACCACCACGGTGGCGACCTCGTCACCGATCGCGTCGATCTCAGCCCGACGGCCCGCGACTTCCTGCGCGCCAGCATCCGCCACGACCGCCTCCGGCGAGGACGTGCCCTCACCGTCTTGTCGGTGCTGCTCATCCTCGCCCTGGTCGCAGCAGGCATCGCCATCGTTCAACAGCGCGCCGCTGAGCAACAACGCAATGTCGCAGTGTCCCGACAAGTCGCGGGACAATCCCTGGATCTGCGCACCACCAACCCGGCCCTGGCCGCCCAACTCAGCCTGGCCGCCTACCGGCTTGTCCCCACCACGGAAGCCCGCGGCAGTCTGCTCAGCACCGTCGCTACTCCCTACGCCACCCGACTGACCGGTCACGTCAGCGCCGTCAAATCGGTGGCCGTTAGCCCGGATGGGCACACCCTGGCCACCGGCAGCGACGACAAGACGGTGCGGTTGTGGGATGTCAGCGACCCTCACCATCCCAGCCCGCTGGGCACCCTCACCGGCCACACCCTTTACGTCCCCTCGGTAGCCGTTAGCCCGGATGGGCACACCCTGGCCACCGGCAGCGACGACAAGACGGTGCGGTTGTGGGATGTCAGCGACCCCCACCATCCCAGCCCGCTGGGGGTCCTCACCGGCCACACCGGTGTTGTCTCCTCAGTGGTCTTCGGGCCCGACGGGCGCACCCTGGCTACCGGCAGCTTCGATGACACCGTGCGGTTGTGGGATGTCAGCGATCCTCACCATCCCAGCCCGCTGAGCACTCTCACCGGCCAAACCAACGACATCAGCCATGGATTTCGCGCGACCTCGCACTACCCCCGCACTCCCTGCCGGGCATGCTCTGGCCGCGGTTAGCTGATCACACCGACAAGGCATCTCGTCGGCAGTAGGCCCTGTGGCTCAGCCTTGCTCCCGCACTACCCACCACCGGGCTCTCAGGCGCTGAAAGAGGAACTGAAAGAGGAGAAGTCGACAATGATAACCGAACCGGGTAACTCGTCTACTCCCGACTGGGGCGATCACTCAGTCCGCGGCCGTCGGAGAGCGATTCCTGCGACCTGTCAGCTGCACCGGGGCGCGAGGGGCTTTACCAACCTCATGGTGAGCAAGCGTGACGGAACGATCGTGCTCGATCCCCATGTCACCGGCTCGTGCGTGATCGCGCTCGATGAGGACGGGGGCATCGCGCTGCGCGACACGCTGACCGAATGGCTGGGCTGAGACGATCAACCTGATTCGGTGAGCGCGGTGAGTAGGCTTCGGACGGACATCGCGCGGCGGCGGGCGGGGCCGTCGAGCTCATCCAGCGCGCACTCCGGGTCAGCTGGCGGACCGAGATGGGTGCAGCCCCGGGGGCAGTTCGCGATCGCCTCAGCCAGGTCGCCGAAGGCGCGGACGACATCGTCGGGTGTCACGTGCGCAAGCCCGAAGGAGCGGATCCCCGGGGTGTCCACCACCCACCCGCCGCCCGGCAGCGGCAGCGCCACGGCCGACGACGAGGTGTGCCGGCCCTTACCCACCCCACTGACCGCTGCAGTCGCGCGAGAAGCGGCCGGTACCAGCCGGTTCACCAGTGTTGACTTGCCTACCCCGGAATGGCCAACCAGGACCGAGATCTGACCCGCCAGCCGCTCCCGCACCGCGTCTACCCCGAGTGCCGGGGCGGTGACCAGCACCGGTAGCTCCAGTGCGGCATAGCGCTCCAGCACGGCGTCTGGCGCGGCGAGATCCCGCTTGGTCAAGCAGAGCACCGGTTCCAGACCGCCGGCGTAGCCGGCCACCAGGCAGCGGTCGATCAGCCCGGTGCGCGGCGGCGGGTCGGCCAGTGATGCGACGATGAGCAGCTGCTCGGCGTTGGCCACCACAATCCGCTCGTAGGGATCACTGTCGTCGGCCGTCCGGCGCAGCACGCTGGACCGCTCGTCAACCCGGACGATCCGGGCCAGCCCCTCCGATGCGCCGCTGACCTCGCCGACCAGCCCAACCCGGTCGCCCACCACCACCGGGGTGCGTCCAAGCTCCCGTGCCCGCATCGCGGTCACCCGGACCTCCGGGTCGTCATCGGGTGCGCAGGTCCACCGGCCGCGGTCCACCGCCACCACCATCGCCTGTATCGCGTCGGCGTGTTCAGGGCGGCGCTTGGTGCGGGGGCGGGAACCACGCCGTCCTGGCCGGACTCGAATGTCGGATTCGTCGAGGTTATGACCACGGCGGGGGCCGCTACCGGGTCGGCTCAGCCAGCATCACCTGCCAACATCGCCGACCAGCTCGCCGGGAACTCCGGCAGCGTCTTGGTCGTCGCAGCAATGTCGTCAACGGTGATTCCCGGTACCACCAGGCCCAGGATTGCGCCGGCGGTGGCCATCCGGTGATCGGCGTAGGCACCCCATGGGCGACCGGGATCCCCGCGCAACGGTCGGGGGTGGATCTCCAGACCGTCGGCGGTCTCCCGGACGTCGCCGCCTAGCGCCCCGATTTCGGTGGCCAGCGCGGCCAGCCGGTCGGTCTCGTGCCCGCGCAGGTGGGCGATCCCGCGTAGCCGCGACGGTCCGCTGGCCAATGCCGCCAGTGCCGCGACGGTGGGGGTCAGCTCCCCGACGTCGTGCAGGTCGGCATCCACGCCCTCGAGCCGGCCGGGACCCGAGACGGTCAGCCCGCGCTCGTGCAGGTCCAACTCGCAACCCATCTGGGCGAGCAACGGGCGGATGGCGTCGCCAGCCTGGGTGGTGCGGCGTGGCCAGCCCGGCACGGTGACCTGCCCGCCGGTGACCGCTGCTGCCGCCAGGAACACCGTCGCGTTGGACAGGTCCGGCTCGACGTCATAGTCGCCGCCCGCGATCGGGCCGGGCGCCACCGTCCACCACGTTGCGCCGTCGGTGTCCACCTCAACACCTCGGTCGGTCAGCATCTGCACGGTCATCTCAATATGCGGCCGGGAGGGGATCGGCGGGCCGTCGTGCATCACCGTGATGCCTCCGTCGTACCCGGCGGCAGACAGCAGCAATCCGGAGACGAATTGCGAGGAGCCCGACGCATTGATCCGCACCTCGCCGCCGGGTCGCTGGCGCACGCCGTGCAGCACGAACGGCAGCGCGTCCCCGTCGATCCGGCAACCCAGCGCACGCAGCCCAGCCAGCATCGCGCTCATCGGTCGCTGCCGGGCCCGCTCGTCGCCGTCGAAGCGAACCGGGCCGTCGGCCAGCGCGGCCAGCGGCGGCACGAAACGCATCACGGTGCCGGCCAACCCACAGTCCACTGTGCCGCCTCCGCCCAGCCCGCTGTGCGCAGCCACGTCCAGCTCGTCACCGCGACTGGTCACCGGCACTCCCAAGGTGCGCAGTGCATCGACCATGAGATTGGTGTCCCGGCTGCGCGGCGCCCCCCGCACGGTGCCACCAGTGCCGGCCAGCGCAGCCAACAGCAGAGCTCGGTTGGTGATCGACTTCGATCCCGGCACGGTGACGGTGGCTCGCACCGGCCCGTGCGCCAGCGGCGCGGCCCACGGCAACTGGGTGGAGGTCGTCATGGCGCCATCATTGCGTACTATTCGTGCCACGATGGCGCTATGTGCGGCAGGTACGCCTCGACCAAGAATCCCGCGACGCTGGCCGTCGAGTTCGAAGCTGTCGATGCAACCGACGGTGCGGCGCCAGGGGCAGACTACAACGTCGCGCCGACCAAACCGGTGCTGTCGGTGGTGACCCGGCATCCGCGCGACTCGGAGGGAGTCCCCGACCCGGACCGCACGGTGCGCAGCATCCGGGTAATGCGCTGGGGGCTGGTGCCGCACTGGGCCAAGGATCCGGGCATCGGATCCCGGCTGATCAATGCCCGGGCCGAGAGTGCTGCCAGCAAGCCCGCCTTCCGCGATGCGGTGGCCCGGCGGCGCTGCCTGTTGCCGGCCGATGGTTGGTACGAGTGGCAGCGTGCCGCCGGCCGAGCCGGCAATCCGATTAGGGGCAGCCAGAAGCAGCCATTCTTCATTACCCCGGCGGACGGCTCCGGGCTTGCGCTGGGCGGGTTGTGGTCAACCTGGCGTCGGGCTGACGCCCCAGAATCAGCGCTAGCACCCCCGTTAGTGAGCTGTGCGGTACTGACCACCGATGCGGTGGGTTCGCTCGCGGAGATCCACAACCGGATGCCTCTGGTCCTCCCCGCCCAGGCGTGGCAGGCCTGGCTCGATCCGGATTCTGACGATCCCCGCGAGCTACTCGCGCCGCCACCCGTCCGACTGGTTCACACGCTGGAGCTGCGGCCGGTGTCCACGGCGGTTAATGATGTTCGGCGCGGCGGCCCTGAGCTGATCCAACGGGTCGAGCCGGGGCAGCCCGCGCTGTTGAATCTGGACCAGGTGCGGTGACCGGACTGACCATCTCGACGCCGCACGGCCCAGCCAAGGCTGAGTTGCACTGCTGCCCGCAGGGCGTCGCGGCGCTGCTGCTGGGACACGGTGCGGGTGGTTCCTCCAGCGCGCCCGACCTGGTGGCCACCACCAGGGCGGTTACGGCGACCGGGGTGCACGTGGCGCTGGTCGCGCAGCCCTACCGGGTCGCTGGCCGGCGCGCCCCGGCGCCGGCCCGTCAGCTGGACGAGGCGTGGCTGGCCGTCGCCAGGTATCTGGCGGACGGCGTGTTCGCTGATCTGCCACTGGTCTTCGGGGGCCGTTCGTCGGGGGCCAGGGTGGCCTGCCGCACCGCGGCGGCGGGGGGTGCCGTGGCTGTGCTGTGCCTGGCTTTCCCCGTGCACCCACCGGGGCGCCCGGATCGCAGCCGGATGGACGAGCTAGCCGGAGTGGATGTGCCGGTGCTTGTCGTTCAGGGCGAGCGGGATCCCTTCGGCTGCCCCGAACCCGCCGCCGGACGTGATGTCGTACTGTTGCCGGGCGACCATTCGCTCAAGGCGCAGCCCTATGCGGTGGGACGTGTGGTGGCGGAATGGCTGCAGCGCCGGCTGCGCCCACTGTCGGAACCGCTGGGCTGATCCGGTCAGGGAAGCGCGGTGGCGATCATGTCGTGGAATGCGAGCGCCGGGTGTGGCGTTGCTCGGGCTGTGGTCCCGACAGTCCAACGAGCCCGCCACCGTGTGCCGCGACAGTCCAGACCCTCTTCGGCAGGCCGAACGTCCGATTGGCGCGTACTCTCGACCACCAATGCATACCTGGGCATGGGGGTGGTCGGAGTGATGGCAGCCGACAGTACAGAACCCACCCCGCCCGGGCTGTCCGTATCGAGTCCCGACAGGATTCCCGAAAGGACCACCGTGTCAGGCGGCCATAGCGCAGCTGCCGAGGAACTGGCCCCGCCGGACAGCGTGGAACAGGACAGCGTGGAACAGGGCGTCGAGGATCGGAGCGTTGCGGAGACGCCCGAGCAGCGCATCGCGCGCTTCGAACACGACGCGATGCCCTTGCTCGACCAGCTCTACGCGGCGGCGCTGCGGATGACCCGCAACCCGGCCGACGCCGAGGACCTCGTGCAGGAGACCTACTTTAGGGCCTACGGCGCCTTCGACTCCTTCCGCGCGGGCACCAACCTGAGGGCATGGCTATACCGAATCCTCACTAATGCCTACATCAACGGTTATCGCAAGCGGCAGCGCCAGCCGGTGGCTCAACCCTCCGAGGAGATCACCGACTGGCAGCTCGCCCAGGCCGCCCAACACACCTCGTCGGGCCTGCGGTCGGCGGAAATGGACGCACTGGACCGGTTGCCCGATTCCGACGTCAAGGATGCCCTGAGCCAGTTGCCAGAGGACTTCCGTATGGCCGTATACCTGGCCGACGTCGAGGGCTTCGCATACAAGGAGATCGCTGAGATCATGGGTACCCCAATCGGGACTGTGATGTCGCGGTTACACCGGGGGCGCAAGCAACTGCGTGACATGCTCACCGGGGTGGCCCGCGAGCGGGGCTTCCTGCGTGATGCGGAGGTCGCGTCATGAGTTGTGGAGATCCCCACGACACCGATTGCCGCCAGGTGCTCTCCGAGCTGTGGATTTTCCTGGACAACGAGTGTGACCACGCGCGGCGTGAGCTGCTGCAGCGCCATCTGGACGAGTGTGGCCCGTGTCTGGAGGAATTCGGTCTCGACAAGCATCTCAAGGCATTGCTGGCTCGGAAGTGCGGTGGCGACCACGCGCCCGACGCGCTCAAACAGAGGTTGCGCCAGTCGATCCGCGAGATCATGATTCGCCAGGCCGTCCTCAGTGCGGAAGCGACTGCCCAGCAGGAAGACGACGGAACCATCGTGGAGGTTTCGACTAGCGTCGAAAGCCACGCCTGGCTGTCAACCGAACGCTGAGTCAGCTGCGAGCCCGCCGGCGCACGACGAGCCGCAGCTGACTCAGCTGTTCGGACGCTTGCCGTGGTTTGAGGAGTTCTTCTTCCGGCTACGCTTCTTGCGGCCCCGCTTGGACACGGTGTCTTCCTCCTCAATTGATCCTGAGTGCGATGTGACTGCGTTCGTGGGCGAGTGTGTCACGGTGCGCCATCACGCTGCCGACCGTGGGCGCTCACCGTGGTTGGATAACAGGGCCGAAGCGTCGAGGAAGGGCGATCCATGACCGAGGAGATCCGGGCTGAGATGGTGGCCAACGTGTGGAAGATCGTGGTCGCCGAGGGCGACGCGGTGTCTGACGGCGACACGTTGGTGATCCTCGAGTCGATGAAGATGGAGATCCCGGTCCTGTCTGAGGTCGCAGGAACTGTCGCGAAATTGGCAGTCTCGGAGGGCGACGTTGTGCAACAGGGCGACCTGATCGCCGTGGTTGAGTGAGGGCAGGCGGCGAGGAGGTGAGCCGCAATGTCGACACTGAGCGACTTGCTCGCCCAGCACACCCGCTTGCCTGGCGCGGCGGTCGGGCACCTGCAGCGGGTCGTCGCAGAGTGGCAGTTGCTCGCTGATCTCTCCTTCGCCGATCTGCTGATGTGGGCGCCGCTGGACACCACCGACTCGCCAGGAGACTTCCTCTGCGTGGCCCATGTCCGGCCCACCACCGGTCCCACCGCTCATCCCGAGGACGTGGTCGGCACCCGGGCTGCCGATACCGAGCACCCCCGGCTGCGCCAAGCGTTGCTGCACGGCAGCATCCTGCGTGACGAGGAGCCGCACTGGCTGCTCGGCATTCCGGTGCGTCGCGAGGTGGTGCCGGTGCGGCTGGGTGATCGGCAGATTGCCGTCCTGGGGCGGGAGGCGAACTTGGCGGTACCTCGGGTGCCTAGCCCGCTGGAGATCGCGTACCTGGGAATCGCCACAGACCTGTGTCAGATGCTGGCTGATGGCACTTTTCCGGATGCTGGCACCACCGCGGACCGCCACGGTGGCCCGCGAGCGGGTGACGGCTTGCTCCGCCTTGATCCCACCGGGATCGTGATTTACGCGAGCCCCAATGCATTGTCTGCCTACCACCGGATGGGACACGCCGCCGACCTGCGAGGTGAGCAGCTGGCCCTGCTGACTCGCAGGCTGATTTCCGACCCGTTCGACGCCGCGGAGGTCGCACAGCGCATCCGCGCTGCGGTCCGAGGCAGCCCGAGCATGCGGATCGAGGCCGATGCCGCCGGCGCCACGATGCTGTTCCGCGCGCTGCCGCTGCGGCCGCGGGAAGAGCCGGCCGGTGCGCTGGTACTAGTCCGCGACGTGACCGAGGTGCGCAGCCGTGATCGTGCGCTGCTGTCCAAGGACGCCATCATCAGGGAAGTCCACCATCGGGTGAAGAACAACCTGCAGACAGTGGCCGCGCTGCTGCGGTTGCAGTCTCGCCGCACGGCGAACGTTGAGGCCCGCCAAGCGCTGCAGGAGTCGGTGCGTCGGGTGGCCTCCATCGCCATGGTCCACGAGACGCTGTCATTTTCCCTCGATGAGCGAGTGGACATCGATGACGTTGTGGACAAGGTGCTCTCCATGGTCGCCGAGGTGTCGGGGGAGCAGAGCCGGGTCGTCGTGCGGCGGGAAGGCGCATTCGGGGTGTTGGCTGCCGAACTTGCCACACCGCTGATCATGGCGCTCACGGAGCTTGTGCAGAACGCCCTGGAGCACGCCTTTGAACCGGGCCGGGACGGCGAGGTGGTGCTCCGTGCCGAGCGGTCCGCGGGTCTGCTAGAAGTGATCGTCTCCGATGACGGCCGCGGGCTTCCACCCGAATTCTCGTTGGCCGGGGCCGAGCAGTTGGGCTTGCAGATTGTCCGAACTTTAGTCGGTTCCGAGCTGCGAGGATCCCTGGACCTGCAGCGCAAGCAGCCCTGTGGCACCGTCGCGGTGCTGAAGTTGCCGTTGACGACACGCCGTTGAATGGCCCAGTCAATAATGACGAGAAGCCCGGCACGTGATGGTGCCG
>JALZHU010000350.1 GCA_030860695.1 Actinomycetota bacterium | reverse complement strand
CCCTGGAAAGACATCCCCACCGGGCACACCAGCACCAGCCGCGGTCATGGCCGGGTGGAAAAACGCACCCTTAAGGCCGTCACCGTCTCCGCCGGCATCCTGTTCCCACACGCCCTCCAGGCCATCCTGAGGGGCTCGGAAATGCGATGCGGCGCCTTGGCCTGCGCTCCTCGCATGTTGGTCGGTCGTGGATGATCGTCGGATGCTGCTGTTGTCGATCTTGTACCGGCTCCTGCGTTGTCTGCTCGGTCTGATCGCCGTGCTGGTGCGGCGAGACCTGGGCAAGGACGTCGAGCTGCTGGTCTTACGGCACCAGAATGCCGTGTTGCGCTGCCAGATCTCCCGGGTCCGCTACACGCCCGCCGACCGGGTATGGCTGGCCGCCTTATCCCGGCTGCTGCCGCGCCGCCGCTGGGTAGAGGTCTTCGCGGTCACTCCCGGCACAATCCTGGCCTGGCACCGCAGGCTCGTCTCACGGAAATGGGACTACACCGCCCGCCGCCAACCCGGACGTCCCCCGACCGCAACAACCATCAAAAACCTGGTGATGCGCATGGCAAGAGAGAACCCCACCTGGGGACACCGGCGCGTGCAGGGTGAACTGGTCCGGCTCGGCCATCGCATCGCCGCCTGCACGGTGTGGCAAATCCTGCATGACGCCGGCATCGATCCAGCACCTCGCCGGTCTGGCCCGACTTGGAGGCAATTCCTCACCGCGCAGGCCAAGGCTGTCCTAGCGGTCGACTTCGTGCACGTGGACACCGTGTCGCTCAGGCGGATCTATACGCTGATCGCGGTCGAGCATGGCTCCCGCCGAACATTTCTGCTCGGAGTGAGCGCGCACCCGAGTGGTGCGTGGACCACCCAAGCCGCTCGCAACCTACTAATGGACCTCGGCGACCGAGCCACCACCCTGAAGTTCCTGCTCCGGGACCGGGACTCCCGATTCACTAGAGGACTCGATGCGGTCTTCGCCGCGGACGGCATCCGGATCCTCGCCAGTCCACCCCAAGCGCCCCGG
The DNA here is from genome assembly GCA_030860695.1 of Actinomycetota bacterium. Taxonomy (GTDB): domain Bacteria; phylum Actinomycetota; class Actinomycetes; order Mycobacteriales; family Pseudonocardiaceae. The sequence continues at coordinate 3,891 of JALZHU010000350.1, read as the reverse complement.
ACGAACGCGATCTGCGAAAGAATGATCGGAACGCTGCGCCGCGAATTGCTCGACAGGATCCTCATCCTCAACGAACGCCACTTACGACAGATCCTCACCACGTACTTACACCATTTCAACGAGGCCCGGCCACACCGAGCGCTCACACAACTCGCACCGGCTCAGGCCGAGACCCAGCCACCACACGTGATCAACCTGGCCGACTACCAGGTTCGCCGCAGAGCGATCCTCGGCGGGCTCACCAGCGAGTATCAGATCACAGAATGATCGAATACGCATACCCATAAACCTGCAGGTCAAGACCAGAATCCTATATTCGAGCCCAACAGGAGAAATCGAATCGGTACTGATCGGCCGCCTACGACGCATCCACATCGACGCCATCAACTCCTACGCCGCGCGCCCTGGCAAGCCAACAAACCACCATGAACAAAGCCGCCTAGGAGGCCCGGATGCCACGCGAGAAGAAAACCCGCACCGCCAATGGCCGGTCGAGTGTCTTCCACAGTGAACACGACAACTCCTGGCACGGCTATGTCACAGTCGGCGTCACGGACAACGGTGCACCAGATCGGCGCCACGTGCGCGGCAAGACGCAAGCGGCAGTCAGCAAGAAGGTCCGCGACCTGGAACGGCGACGCGATGAGGGCAAGGTCCGCAAACCCGGGCAAACGTGGACGGTCGAGCAGTGGCTGAACCACTGGCTAAACACCATCATCGCTCCTCCAACGATAACCCAGAACGCCTGGGATGCCTACGAAAGCGCCATCCGCGTCCATCTCATTCCCGGTATCGGCGCACACCGTATCGATAAGCTGCAAGCCGAGCACCTCGAACGGCTCTACCGGAAAATGATGACACAAGGCCGAGCACCATCCAGACCCGGAGAGAACGTCAAGCCGACGAGGCCAGCGACCGCGCATCAGGCGCACCGCACCATCCGAGCCGCGCTGAATGAAGCAGTACGTCGCGGCCACATCAACGGGAACCCAGCGCTGCTGGCAAGGACACCAAAAGTGGTAGAAGAAGAAATCGAGCCCTACTCGGTGGACGAGATCAAGCGTCTCCTGGATGCCTCCCAGACACGGCGAAACAGCGCCCGATGGGCCATCGCACTGGCGCTGGGCCTGCGGCAAGGTGAGGCACTGGGGTTACGATGGTCAGACATCGACGAGGCGACCTGCGCACTCACCGTGCGCCGCAACCGACTACGGCCAAAATGGAAACACGGGTGCCTCACGCCGTGCGGCCACAAGCACGGCGGGCACTGCCCGCAACGCATACCCCTACGCGAGGAGACCGGCGCCACGAAGTCCAAAGCCGGCAATCGGATCATCGGCCTCCCCAACGAACTGGTCACGCTGCTCCAGCGACACCGCGCCGAACAGAACCGAGAACGGGCCAACGCTGCCCAACTGTGGCACGACACCGGCTATGTGTTCACCACCCCGACCGGCCAGCCGCTCAACCTACGCACAGATCACCGTGAATGGAAACTGCTCATCACCCGCGCAGGCGTGGCCGAGCGCCGATTGCACGACGCGCGGCACACCGCCGCCACCGTGCTCCTCCTGCTCGGTGTTCCCGAGCGCACCGTCATGGACGTGATGGGATGGTCCAACACCGCGATGGCCGCGCGCTACCAGCACATCACCGCCACCATCCGGCGCGACGTCGTCCAACGCGTCGGCGGCCTGCTATGGGAGCCAACCGGGGACACCTCACCTGAACCCCCCAACGGTGACCCCGCCGCGGGCGCTGCGGCCCAAATGCAACCAGAAATGCAACCACCAGCCAGAACAGACACCGATAAACGATCATCACGCCCAGCGTTAGTGCTGCTCAAGGGTGGCGGAAGCGGAGGGATTCGAACCCCCGGACCCTCGCGGGTCGCTCGCTTTCAAGGCGAGTGCATTAGACCGCTCTGCCACGCTTCCGGTCGTGCACGTTAACGTGTGCCGCAGATCTTCGGGTTTGGGGCCAGCCCTACTGTTCCCGAACTCGACAGTAGAGCTGTCTCAGGTCCACGATACCTTACTAGAGGTACCCTTCCCCGGTGGTTCCTACTAGTAGGGGTGTTGAGCCGCATAAACGGCTTCGGCGTGCCCGGGAGTATCTCCGGGTGAGCCTCGATCGGTCCGGTCGGGCCCGGTCGTTGGAGGAACAGCATGCTGATCATGTGCGAGTGGCGGGTGAGCAGGGGTGGGTGCTCGATGAGCGTGCCTACCGGGATGAGTCGGTCAGCGCGTCACGCTACTCGCGCAAAGCGCGGGAAGGCTTCGATGCCCTGATCGAGGATCTGACACACGATCGGCTCGGTGCGCAAGTGTTGATGATCTGGGAGAGTAGTCGGGGCAGTCGCCGGGTCGGGGAATGGGCCGATCTGTTGGAGTTGTGTGAGCGACGCTCGGTGTCGATCTTCGTGACCACCCACGGGCGCTGTTACGAGCCCGGCAATGGTCGGGATCGCCGCTCATTGTTGGAAGATGCCGTGGACAGCGAGTACGAGTCCTCGAAGATCTCCACCCGGGTCCGGCGGGCTGCGGCGGCCAACGCTGTGGCGGGTCGCCCCCATGGGCGCATTCCGTACGGATACCGGCGGGTGTTCGATCCGACGACCCGCGCGTTTCTCGTCCAGGAACCGGAGCCGGACGAAGCAGCAGTAGTCAGTGAGTTGTACCGGCGGCTGGTGCAGGGCCACAGTTTGCGGGCGATCGCGCGGGACTTGCAAACGTGCGGTATTCGTACCCGGTCGGGGCTGGTCTGGACCGCTCAGCATCTGCGGTCGCTGGTCATCAAGCCGGTGTATGCGGGTTTGCGGTCGCATAATCCCGGACGGCGCGGTGGGGATCGTCTGGTGGATCTGGACTGCCTGTATGAGGGGCAGTGGACGCCGCTGGTCAGCCGCGCGGACTGGTTCGCCGTACAACGACTGCTGCGCTCCCCGCAGCGCAAGACCACTCGCCCCGGGCGAGCTAAGCATTTGCTGTCCATGATTGGGCGCTGCGGGGTGTGCCGGGGGACGCTGAATGTGGCTTACCGCGACAGCCAGTCCCTGTATGTCTGCGGCACCAACGGCTGTGTCCGGATCACCCAAACCGACCTGGACACCCTCGCTGAGCGGGTCATGCTCGATTACCTGGCCCAACCCGACGTCCTTGCAACCCTCCGCGCCGGCGATGAACAAGGCGACCGCGAACTGTCCCAGGTACAAGATCGGCTCGCCGCGGTGCGGGCCCGTCACGAGCAACTCGCCGACGCGGTGGCGGCGGGCACGGTCAGCGTCGCCACCCTAATCCGGGCTGAGCCCACCCTGCTCGTCGAAATCACTAAGCTGGAGACCCGCGAAAAGGAACTGAGCACCCCCAGCGCGCTGCGCGGCCTGATCGAGCCCGGCGCCGACGTAGCTCGCCGCTGGGACGCCGCTCCCATAAGCACCCGCCGCGAGATCGCCCGACTATTACTGACCCCCGAGTTCATCGGCGAGCTACGCCTAAACTCCTCCCCCCGGCGAGGACGACACCGCACACCAGCACACGAGCGCATCCAATGGTGGCGCGGATAACTCGAAGTCATCAGCTGCTCACTTCGGTAAACTGCAGCGGCCCGGCGGCACAGTTGCGTTGAGGGTTCGGTCCACCCGAACTGATCCACTTGCCCGCCCATAAGCCACGTAGCAGGCCTTTGAATGCCCGGTTTGTTACGGTTCTCCAACGGGCATTGTCAACTTGTCGAACTTCGGGTCGGCGATGTACACGTGGAACCTGTGGGGTTCCAGAAGTCGGCCTGTGCCGCTGGCCAGGGAGATCGGCCGGGTTTGGCTGGCAGGGCATGATCGCCAGCCGTGTCGTTGCGTCTGCTCTACCTGATCTTCCTGCAGTTGGTGGGCCT
>JALZHU010000076.1:1504-20475 GCA_030860695.1 Actinomycetota bacterium | reverse complement strand
ACAAACCGTGAAGCGATCCGCTGCCTCAAACGCTACGTCGTTCGTGAGATCTACCAGCTCATCAAGCCCACAGTTCAATGCACTACGCCAGCCTCAGCGGCTTGACATCCATAGGGGCATCAACCCGTCAACACCTTCACGAAAAGCATTATCGCTGCCAGGGTATCCCGGCGCTAACCGAGTCGGATCCCTGGTGCGGATTACGTCTTCTCATCGCTGCCGGTGAGTAAGACGTGGGCGACCAGTTCGGGATTGTCGTTCATTGGCACGTGCCCGCAGCCGGGCAGCCGCAGGAGCCGGGCGTGCGGGATCTGCCGGGTGATCGAGGCGGCCCGAGGCCGCCGGAAGAGTAAGTCCCGGGTTCCCCAGGCGATGGTCACCGGCACGTCGTGCACCTGGCCGGTAAAGGTGGTCTTGTCCCCAGCGGCCAGGGTGGGACCGAAGCCCACTGCACCGATCAGCGCCTGCATATCCTCCAGCAACACGTGCGGCTCGAGCAGATCCGGACGGCCGAACAGGACGCCGCACATGAGCGTGCGACCAGCCGCCGTCTGGGCCAACCGGACCGCGACCTTCGGGGGCATGTACCTGGCGGTGCGGTGGACCGATCGCACCATCCCCAGCGACACCCGTCGTTCCATCGGGGTCCACAGTCCCGCTGGGGACAGCGCCGTCGCGCTGCGGACCATCCTGCGCTGGGCGAGCACGAGGGAGATCAGGCCACCCATCGAGTTCCCGGCCACGTGCGGCCGGTCCAGCCCCAGATCGGCGAAGAACTGCCTCATCACGATCACCGAGGTGTCCAGGGCATAGGGCAGGTGAGCCGGCAGCGGCGGGGATTCGCCGAATCCCGGAAGGTCGAGAGAAATCACCTCGCGGTGCTTGGCCAAGCGGTCCTGGACGGGCAGCCACGCTTGCCGCCGGTGCCCGGCCCCATGTAGTAGCACCAGCGGCGGTCCCGCGCCGCACCGGTCATACGCCAGCTCCACACTGACACCGTATCGGCTTGTGACTCGCCAGTAACTAGTGCTCTAGGGTGTGTGACCAGGGTCGGCTCGTGGGCCGAGGCTAGCCGGGTACTCGGCCATCGTCACCCCGTCGCGACAAGGAGATCGCTGCTCGTGCGCGAATCGTTGGCCGACCCGCGTATCGCCCGCCGACGGGCTGCCGTGCCGCAGATCCGCTACCCGCAGGCACTGCCGATCAGCCAGCACTGCGACGAGATCGGCGCGGCGATCCGGGACCACCAGGTGGTGGTCGTCGCCGGGGAGACCGGGTCCGGCAAGACCACCCAGCTCCCCAAGATCTGCCTGGAGCTGGGCCGTGGGATCCACGGCACCATCGGGCACACCCAGCCGCGCAGGCTGGCGGCGCGTACGGTGGCTGAGCGCATCGCTGAGGAACTGGACGTCGCGGTTGGCGGTGTCGTCGGCTGGAAGGTGCGGTTCACCGATCGCGCCTCCGACGGCACCCTGGTCAAGCTGATGACCGATGGCATCCTGCTGGCCGAGATCCAGTCCGACCCGAAGCTGGCGCAGTACGACACGCTGATCATCGACGAGGCGCACGAACGCACGCTGAACATCGATTTTGTGCTCGGCTACCTCAAGCAGCTGCTGCCTCGCCGGCCCGACCTCAAAGTGATCATCGCCTCAGCGACCATTGATCCCGAGCGATTTTCCCGGCACTTCGACGGTGCACCGGTGATCGAGGTCTCCGGCCGCAGCTACCCGGTAGAGATCCGCTACCGCCCCTATGGGGTGCACACCGACGACGACCGTGACCAAATCCAGGCGATTTGCGACGCCGTCATGGAGCTGCGCGCCGCGGGACCCGGCGACATCCTGGTCTTTCTCTCCGGCGAACGGGAGATCCGCGACACCCGTGATGCCCTGCGTGCGTTGGAGCTAGCCGACACCGAGATCCTGCCGCTCTATGCGCGGCTGTCCGCGGCTGAGCAGCACCGGGTCTTCGAGCCGCCGGCCACCAGGAGCGGACACACCATGCATGGGAAGACGGCACGCCTCGAAGGGGAGCGGATACGCCGGATCGTGCTGGCGACCAATGTCGCGGAGACGTCGCTGACCGTGCCGGGGATCCGGTACGTGATCGATCCTGGCACGGCCCGGATCTCCCGCTACAGCCGCCGGCTCAAGGTGCAACGGCTGCCGATCGAGCCCGTCTCGCAGGCTTCGGCCATCCAGCGCGCTGGCCGGTGCGGGCGCACCACGGACGGCGTCTGCATCCGGCTGTACTCAGCAGAGGACTTCCAGGCGCGTCCGGAGTTCACCGATCCGGAGATCGTGCGCACCCACCTCGCGTCGGTGATCCTGCAGATGGCTTCGCTGAACCTGGGTGATGTGGCCGCGTTCCCGTTTATCGACCCACCGGATCGCCGCCAGGTCTCCGACGGTATGGCACTGCTGCGGGAGTTGGGCGCTCTTGAAGAGCAGCCAGCCATGCGGCTCACTCAGGTGGGCCGCGTCCTCGCACAGCTGCCGCTGGACCCCCGGCTGGCCCGGATGGTGCTCGCGGCCAATCACAACGGCTGCCTGCGTGAGGTCCTCGTGATCGTGGCGGCCCTGTCCATCCAAGATCCGCGGGAGCGCCCGACCGACGCCGAAGCCACCGCTGATGCGCAGCACACCAGATTCGCCAGTAAAGACTCCGATTTCCTGACTTTCCTCAACCTCTGGTGCCACCTCGAAGGCCCGATCGCCGGCTCAGCCGGCCGTGAGCAGCAGCGGGCGCTGTCCTCCACCCAGTTCCGCAAGCTGTGCAAGACGGAATTCCTGCATTACCTGCGGGTGCGGGAGTGGCAGGACCTGCATGGGCAGCTGCGCCAGATCGCTCGCAACCTCGGGATGAGGCCGAACCGCACGCCTGCGCAGCCGCAGCAGGTGCACATCTCACTGCTGGCCGGTCTGCTGTCGCATATCGGGTTGTTTGACCCTGAGACCCGCGACTACCTGGGCGCCCGCGGCGCCCGATTCGCTGTCTTTCCCGGATCGGCACTGTTTCGCAAGCCGCCGCGCTGGGTGATGGCCGCCGAGCTGGTGGAGACTTCCCGGCTATGGGCCCGGATCGCCGCGCGGATCGAGCCGCAGTGGGTGGAACCACTGGCCGGGCACCTGGTCAAGCGCAGCTATAGCGAGCCGCACTGGGAACGCAAGCGCGGTGCCGCGGTGGCCTACGAGAAGGTCACCCTGTACGGCATCCCGCTCGTGACCGCGCGCAAGGTCGCCTACGGGAAAATCGACCCCGAGCTGTCCCGCGAGCTGTTCCTCCGGCACGCGCTGGTGGAAGGTGACTGGGAAACCCGGCACGCCTTCTTTCACACCAACCGGGCCATGCTCGACGACATCGAGGAGCTCGAACAGCGGGCCCGACGGCGCGACATTCTGCTCGACGACGAGACCCTGTTCGACTTCTATGACCAGCGCATCCCTGCCGAGGTCGTTTCCGCCGCGCATTTCGACAGCTGGTGGCGCAAGGTCAGCAAGACCCAGCCGAACCTGCTCGACTTCGACCCCGCGATGCTGATCGCTGGCGAGGGCGTCAGCGAGGCGGACTACCCCGACTCGTGGCGCTATGCCGATTCAACTTCAGGCACGCTGGCGTTGGACCTGTCCTACCAATTCGAGCCGGGTGCCGACGCTGATGGTGTGACCGTCCACGTGCCGCTGCCCGTCCTCAATCAGCTCACCGCCGCGCCCTTTACCTGGCAGGTGCCCGGGTTTCGAGAGGAATTAGTCGTCGCGCTGCTCAAATCACTGCCCAAGCCGCTGCGCCGCCAGCTGGTGCCGGTGCCCGACCACGCCAAGGCCCTCCTGGCCCGGATGACCCCCTATCGTGAACCACTGCTGGACGCCCTGGAGCGCGAACTCCACCGGGCGGGCCTGGCTGTGCGCCGCCAGGACTGGCGGCTCGACCGGGTGCCGGACCACTTGAAGATCACCTTCCGGGTGTGCGACGGTGAGGTCACCCTGGCGCAGGGCAAGGACCTGGCGGCGCTGACCCGCCAGTTGCAGCCACAGTTACAAGCCACGCTGTCGGCCGTGGCAGGTGGCCTGGAACGACGAGGATTGCGCAGCTGGGATGTCGGGACGCTGCCGCAGACCTACCAGCAGGAGCAGGCCGGTCATCTGGTCACCGCCTACCCGGCGCTGGTGGACGAAGGCGACACCATCGCCGTCGCATTGTTGCCCACTGAAGCGGAGCAGCAACGTGCCATGTGGGCGGGCACCCGGCGACTGCTGCTGCTGGCGGTGCCCGGGTTGGTCAAGTCGGTCCAGCGCGGACTCGATCAGCAGGCCAGGCTGGTGCTCGCCCGCAATCCGAACGGCAGCATCGAGGCTCTGCTGACCGACTGCGTCGATTGTGCCGCCGACGCGCTGATCGCCGCCTGCGGCGGGCCTCCCCGAGACGAGGACGGCTTCGCCCGGTTGCGGGACCGGGCCCATGCTGAGCTGGCCGACGCAGTCCGCGCCGTGATCGCCCACGTGCAGCGCATCTTGGCTGTCGCGCACACCGTCGAGACGCGGCTGGCCGAGCTCACTGCATCGGTGTTCGCGCCGGCGGTCACTGACGTCCGAGCGCAGCTGACCAGCTTGGCTGGGCCCGGCTTCGTCACCGCGACCGGCGCGCAGCGGTTGCCCGATCTGACCCGTTACCTGCAAGCTATCGCCCGCAGGCTAGACAAGCTGCCTCGCGATCCGAACCGCGACCGGGATTGGATGCATCGGGTCGGCGCCGTCACGCAGGCCTACCAGCAGCTGCGCGACAGGGTCGGCGACGGCCCGGAGTTGCAACGGATCCGCTGGATGATCGAGGAGCTTCGGGTCAGCTACTTCGCCCAAGAACTGCGCACCCCCTACCCAGTCTCCGACAAGCGGATCTACCAGGCGATTGACCTGCAAGCTAGCGGGATGGTGCACAAGCATCCATGAGACGCGAGGGCAGTGACTACGACGCGAGGGCAGTGACTACCCGGACTGGTTGCTGGAGCCGCGATCACCACAGGATCACCGCAACTTTCGGGCGGCATGGCCGGAAAAGGAGGAATATCGACGTATGCGCCGTCGGTTGTTCGAGGCCGAGCATGAGGCCTTCCGGGAAAGCGTTCGTACCTTCTTGGCCAAGGAGGTCACGCCACGCCTGGAGGTCTGGGACGCCGAGGGCATCGTGCCCCGGGAGCTGTTCACCACTGCCGGTGCGGCTGGTTTCCTCGGCATGGCGATCCCTGAGGAGTTCGACGGTGGCGGGGTGGCCGACTTCCGGTTCAACGCGGTGCTAGGCGAGGAGATCATGTCCGCCGGGGCAGCGGGAGCAGGGCTCGGGCTGACCCTGCACAACGACATCTGCCTGCCTTACTTTCTGGACCTGGCCACCGAGGAGCAACGGCAGCGGTGGCTGCCGGGGATCGCCTCCGGGGAGCTGATCACGGCAATCGCGATGACTGAGCCGGGGATGGGCTCGGACCTGGCGGGCACGGCCACCACGGCGGTGCGCCGGCCTGGTCATTACCTGGTCAACGGATCGAAGACGTTCATCAGCAACGGCATCAACGCCGACCTGGTCATTACCGCGGTGAAGACCGACCCGCGAGAACGGCACCAGGGGATGAGTCTGCTCGTACTAGAGCGCGGGATGGAAGGTTTCGAACGCGGTCGCAACCTCGCCAAGCTGGGTCAGCACGCCCAAGACACCGCCGAGTTGTTCTTCCGTGATGTCAGGGTGCCGGTCGCCAACCTGCTCGGTACGGAGGGCCGCGGATTTGCCCACCTAGCCGACCGGCTGCCCCAAGAGCGACTGTCGATCGCCGTCTCCGCGGTGGCTGCGGCGCGGGCCGCGCTGGAGCTGACGCTGGCCTACGTCAAGGACCGCAAGGCGTTCGGCCAGTCGATCGGGTCGTTCCAAAACACCAGGTTCCGGTTGGCCGAAATGGCCACTGAGATCGACATCGCGCAAACCTTCACCGACCACTGCATCGAGGCCCTCAACGACGGCGAGCTGACCGTCGCCGATGCCGCCAAGGCCAAGTGGTGGTGTACCGAGCTGCAGGGCCGGGTGGTCGACGCCTGCGTGCAGCTACACGGTGGGTACGGCTACATACTCGAATATCCCATCACCCGGGCCTTCGCCGACGCTCGCATCACCCGGATCTACGGTGGCACCACCGAGATCATGAAGGAAGTGGTCGGTCGATCACTGGGACTGTGATCCCCTCCCCTTGCATTCGTCGCCTCCCATGGCTGGTCCAGGTACATCAGTTGGAGTGAATGTGGGGACCCAGTGGTACGTACAAGCCGCCTTCCGCGATGTCTTTACCGAGCACATCAGCACGGAGAGGCGAGCCAGGATGACCAGCTACGGCGGTGACACGGTTGCCCACGACATGTTCGCGCTGCTGCACGAGGCCGCGGCCCCCGTGGTGACTCGCTGGACCTACTCCAGCGACGATCCCTTCGCGGTGACCGTCGAGATCTGGACCCGCGGCAATCGCTGCGTGGACTGGGTGCTGGCCCGTGAACTGCTTGTGGCAGGGCTCAACGCTCCCGCCGGGATCGGGGACGTGCGGGTGCGTCCCGCCAACATGGACGAATGGGACGTGACGTTGATCGAGATCTGTTCACCCGACGGGCACGCCGTACTGGAAGTAGACCGCGAACTGCTACAGCAATTCGTCGAGGCCACTATCGACGCCGTCCCATTGGGTAACGAGGGCATGGTCGTCGACATCGACGCCGAGATCGAGAAGATCACGAGGAGCTGTGCGGATTGAGCCCGCAGGCGGTTCAATCCTTATTGCCCACCGCACCCAAACGGTCATGTCGGTGTCCAGGCAGTATCCTGACGAGTTTTGGCAACGCGCCGTGCGGATGGTTCTCGGATCCGGATGGCGCACAGTAACCGGGCACTCAGGCCGCATCATGAAAGATCACCCCGAGGGCGTGCCGCCGACCGCTGCGTAACACGGATACCCCGTGGCGCATGGTGATCCGGTAGTAGCCGCGGGTGCCACATCCCGGCCGGTAGCGGGTGGACCAGATCACTGCCTGACCCTGGTTCAGGGTGACAGCGGTGCCGCGGGACTGCGCCCTGGGCAGGTTTTCCACTAACAGAAACTCCCCGCCGGTGTAGTCGGCGCCAAGCTCGGACAGCGCAACCATCACCTGCAGCGGGAAGGTGTGCTCGCCGTAGAGGTCCTGGTGCAGGCAGTTGTAGTCGCCCGCGCCATAGCGCAGCATCAACGGGGTCGGCCGGGTCTGCCCGGCCGCGTGACAGCGGTCCAGGAAGTCCTCCAGCCGGTTGGGGAACCGCTCGGGCAGCCGCAACCGCTCATACCACGTGTTCGCCACCGGGACCAGCCTCGGGTACAGCGCCCGTCGTAGCCGATCCACAGAATCCGGCAGGGGATGATCGAAGTACTGGTACTGCCCGGAGCCGAAGCGGTGCCGGGCCATGTTCACCCGGGACCGCCAGTGCTTGGGTTCGTCGTAGAGCCCGACCAGCGTGCTGCACTGCGCGGCGGACAGGACCGTTGGGGTGACCGCGTAGCCGTACCTGTCCAGTGACTCGCACAGTTGCGGCCAGTCCCACCCGCGCACCGTGTCGGTGATCAAGTCAGTAGTCTCAATAGTCATCGTCTGTCAAAGCCCTGCCTCCCACGCTGAGCTTACCTTAGTGGGTTTTAGGGAATTAATGAAGTTAACCCTAGATGACACCACTGCCCAGCGCCAAGCGGAAGCCGGCTAAGACACAAGCCAGGATGCCGATGTTTCGCCCGCTGGTATTCTTACTGAGGAGGCCGAAGACGAGGCCGACAACGCCGATCATGAGCGCGATCCAGGCAAATATTGCACCGATGACGGGCAGAATGGCCGTCACGAGCACAATGAGAATGGCGAGGACGCCAAGGACGATGGCAATCACGTTCATAGCCCTATTATGCGCCGCGCCTCCCGCAGGTTCCACCGACGCAGGCCGCCAAGCGGCTCGGACCGCGTCACACGTGCGACCGCGGGCGTTGACGGTGCTCTTACCCACAGCTGGAGGACCGACGACCGCGACGAAGGGTGGCCCGTGTTCGACCTCATTGGGTCCGGTGAGCCCAACGCGCACGTGTCGTCACAAGGTGGCCTGTTGCTGCCCGTGGTGATCGACGGCCATCCGACGTTCCTTCGGCTCGATGCGAGCGCACTGGTCGACGGACGAGGTCGCCGTATGTCTGCGGCTCAGGACGACGACGATGAACGGCACTGGGCCTCGGCGGATGGCGACCGGCCGGGCGCTGCTGACAGCGGTGGCACAGGCTGCGCGGCTGGCGGCGTCGATGGCCGCCGACGTGGGCCGTCACGCCCTGTCGTATTCAGTCGCTACAACAGCAGATTCGGCCATTGTGCTCGGTTGATCTGGCCGAATTGGACGACGAGATCACATGCTTTCTGCGCCGTGTCCATGACGACGAGGACTTCACCACATGACCAGCGACGGCTTCGACGTCGACGGCGTCGATTTCGATGGGGCCCGGGTCTACGCCATCCCCATGACGACATCGTTTCGGGGCATCACGATACGGGAGGGGATGCTGATCGAAGGGCCTGCGGGGTGGGGCGAGTTCTGCCCATTCCGGGAGTACGACGACCGGGAGGCGGCGGGCTGGCTGGCCACGGCGGTCGAGGCGGCAACGGTGAGGTGGCCCGAGCCGATCCGTGATCGTGTCCCGATCAACTGCACAGTTCCAGCGGTAGGCCCAGAGCACGCCCACGAGATCGTGTCCGTCTCCGGTTGCGGCACGGCGAAGGTCAAGGTCGTCGATCACCCCGACTCCCTCGGTGAAGACCTGGCCCGCGTCGCAGCAGTGCGCGATGCCCTTGGCCCGCAGGGCGCGATCCGGGTAGACGCTAACGGACTATGGGACACCGACACGGCAGTGGCGGTGATTCCGCAACTCGATAAGGCCGCTGGCGGATTGCAGTACGTCGAGCAGCCTTGCCGCACCATCGAGGAACTGGCCACGGTGCGCCACAAGGTCACTGTGCCGATCGCTGCCGATGAGTCCATCCGGCGAGCCGAAGACCCACTTCGGGTCGCGGTGGCCGGCGCCGCCGACATCGCAGTCATCAAGTGCACCCCACTAGGCGGGGTGCGCCGCTCATTGCAGGTCGCCGAGGCTGCCGGGCTTCCCTGTGTGGTGTCCTCCGCGCTGGAGACCAGCGTCGGCCTGGCCGCGCAGCTCGCCCTGGCCGGGGCGTTGCCGGAACTGGACCTCGCCTGCGGTTTGGGCACTCTCTCGCTGCTGAAGGGCGACGTGGTCGACGGCGCTGACTCGCTTCGGCCAGTTGATGGTTACCTGCCCGTGCCCCGCAGAGCACCTGCCCCGGACGCCACCCTGCTGGACACCTTCGCCGTGACTGACCCAGAACAAGAGCAGTGGTGGCGCGCTCGACTCGTCCGCGTCCGCGCCGAACTGAACCGCGCTACGGGACCGTGATGATCCAGCCGCTCGCGGCCGAGCAGATGCAGGCGTTGCTGAGCCGGGTCGGGATCGTCAGGCTGTGCTGCAGCGATTCGTCACTGCTCACTGTCTGTCGAGATATCGCCGGCTCAGACGTACGATTCGAGTGGATCACCGACGAGCCATGTCTGGCGACTCAAGGCGTCGTGCAGTGGACGGAGTGCGCTCACGTGTGTGCGGTGCATTCAGAAGGCATGGTGGCCAGCCTTACTCAGACAATTCTCGCAGCGTATGGCTCGATGGTCACCACGCCGGCCGGGATGCTGATGAACAACGCGGCGCGAATCACCACGCAGAGTGTGCGCAGCGACGAGATGGTCGGGGGAGGACGGGCTATTTCCGATCCATTGTTCACGTCGTCTTAATGTTCATGCCGACACCCCGTCCCGGTGTCCGCCTCGCTGGACTGATCGCATGAGTCCTGCTACCTTGTCCTCACATGGGGTGGGCACCTGAGTATGGACAGACCCCATCAAGTCTCGCATCGAATACGCTGAGATCGTCGAAATCTGTTGCGCACCCGTGTCATCTGCGTCGAGGCCGACATTTTCAACCTGTACCGGGGCGGCAACTGCCTCATCCCGAACGGGAACGCCAGCAACCTGACGCTCACCACCGTGGCCATGGCGCTGAAGGCGACGAGAAGGATTTCGAGGAAAGCAGCTGACGCCCACGTCTGCGGTGAGGGGAGCACGACATGTTCGATCGAAGCAAGGTCTTCCTGGGCATCACACCGACGCTCTGGACGAACGACGATTTCCCGGCCCTCGGTGACGAGATCCCGTTCGAACAGTGCGTCAGCGAGATGGTGCTGGCCGGGTTCGAGGGCTGCAGCGTTGGCCACAAGTTTCCGACCGACGTCGCGGTGCTGAAGGCCGCCCTCGAACTACGCGGGCTGCGCGTCTCGGAGCCGTGGGCCAGCACGTACTTCACGGTCAACGAGATGGAGCAGCGGACGATCGATGGGTTCCAGCGCCAGATGAGCTTTATCCAGGCGATGGGGGGTACCGAGATAGTTCTTGCCGAGCTGGGTCACGCCGTGCACCAGCAGCCGGTGTCCCTCCTGCCCAACAAGCCGGTGTTCGACGGCGCTCAGTGGAAGGCCATGGTCGATGGGATCAACCGGCTCGGCGAAATCGCCCACCGTGAGGGGATGCGCGTGTGCTACCACCACCACATGGGCACCGGGGTGCAGACCCGGGCGGAAGTCGACCGGTTCCTACAGGACACCGATCCCGAGTACGTCCACCTGCTGTTTGACACCGCTCACCTCACGTGGGCGGGCGACGACCCCCTCGCCCTTGCGCGCGACCATGCCTCCAGGATCAAACACGTCCACCTCAAGGACATCCGCCGGCCGGTCATGGAGGAGGCGAACCGACAGGGCATGAGCTTCCTTGAGGGAGTTCTGGCCGGGGTCTTCACCGTGCCCGGCGACGGCGACATCGACTTCCCCCCGATTCTCCAAACCCTCGCAGACAGCGGCTACGAGGGCTGGCTCGTCGTGGAGGCTGAGCAGGACCCGGCCAAGGCCCATCCCCTGACATACGCCAAGAAGGCGCGGGCCTACCTGAGCGAGGTGACCGGGCTGTGACGGGTAGGCAACAGAACTCGTTCGGCGTCCACGCCCTGGTGTGGGTGGGGAGCTGGGACGAGGCCAGTGCCAGGGCGGCGATGGCGGGGGCCCGAGGGTGCGGGTACGACCGCATCGAGATCCCGCTCCTCGACTCCTGGGACATCGACGTGGCGATGTCCCGCCACCTGCTCGAGGAGCACGGGCTGGCGATGACCGGCAACCTATTCCTCACCGCCGCCACCGACATCACCAGTGAGGACCCCGACGTGGTGGCCGCCGGCGAGGAGCGGCTCACGGGCGGGGTCGACGTGGTGCGGCACCTCGGCGGTGACTACCTGTGCGGCACCATCTACAGCATGCTCGGGAGGTACGACCACGCCCCCACTCCTGGTGGCCGGGCCAACTGCGTGGGCGTCCTACAGCGGGTGGCCGACCACGCCGCCGAATCGGGAATCCGGCTGGGCTTGGAGCTGTGCAACAGATACGAGACCAACCTGCTTAACACCGCCAGCCAGGCCCTGGCCATCATGGAGGAGATCGACCGACCCAATGTCCGGGTCCACCTCGACACGTACCACATGAACATCGAGGAATCCGACATGGTGACCCCGGTGCTGGAATGTGGGGACCGGCTGGGGTACGTCCACATCGGCGAAAGCCACCGCGGATACCTGGGGTCGGGACAAGTGGACTTCGGCGCGTTCTTCCGGGCCCTGATGTACATCGGTTATGCGGGGCCGATCACCTTTGAATCGTTCTCCTCGGCGGTGCTGGCACCCGACCTGACAAACGCGCTGTGCATCTGGCGTGACCTTTGGACGAATTCAGAGGACCTGGCCCGCCACGCCCGGCAGTTCATCGGGGCGCAGCTGAAGGCTGTCGACTCCAGCGCCCCGGCGGGTTGCCGCCAGGGACCTGAGTGGAGGGACAGTGACATGGCACACGGCAAGGACACGGCACACGGCAAGGACACGGCACACGGCAAGGACACGGCACACGGCAAGGAGGTCGTCTGATGCAGAGCCGTCTGTTCGGCGACAGGCCGCAGCGCCGTTGGTTCGTGACGTTCGAGCCCGGCGAAGAGGCCATGGAGGGCCTGAGCTCGTTCGCCCTTCAGGAGAACATCGACGTGGCGTCGTTCACCGCCATCGGCGGCTTCCAAGCGGCCTGCCTCGGCTTCTACAACTTGGAGACCAAGGGCTTCGACGACGTCCCGCTGGACGAGGACCAGGTCGAGGTGCTCAGCCTCATGGGGGAGATCACCTCCGAGGAGGGCGACCCCAAGGTGCACGCCCACGTGGTGGTAGGACGGCGGGATGGGACCACCAGCGGGGGCCATCTGCTCCGGGGCGTGGTGCGGCCGATCCTCATCGTGACGCTCAACGAGCTGCCTCACTCGCTCGAGCCGCACCACGTCTGACGATCACCGTCCATCGAGGAGAAGGGCTTATGAGCACGCCTGACCAGCAACCTCCCGGTGTCGTGTACGTCCCCCCGGGGGCCGGCCACAGCTGGTGGGTCTACGGCGACAAGGACATCATCAAGGTGGCTAGCCAGGACACGGGAGGCGCCCTCATGGCCATGGAGACGGTGGTACCGCCCCACACGGGCCCACCGCTCCACATCCACCACCGGGAGGACGAGGCGCTCTACGTGCTGGACGGCGACATAAAGATCGTCGACAACAACCGCGACTTCGTGGTCGGCACCGGAGCCTTCGTCTACATGCCGCAGGGCAGCGTCCACCGTTTCGAGAACGTCCGGGACGTACCCAGCACGATCCTCCTTCTTTTCATCCCGGGAGGGTTCGAGGGATACCTCATGGAGATGGGTGAGCCGGTGGTTGAAGGGCAGCCGGCTCCCACCGGGCCCATCGACTTCGACAAGGTTGCTCGCATTGGACCCAAGTACGGGCTTGAGGTCGTCCAGACCCCACCTGCGTAGTGAAGTGAGCGCTGCCCGGGTAAAGAATAGGGAATACTGCTGTTAGGTCTCTGCTCACGGGGGTGATCAGGCCACCGTGGCTCAGTGTGCCGGGGCACACTCGCTAGCAGGGATGGTGGAGAGGGTGGGGGCGATGGTGGTGCGGACACGCGGGGTGGGCTCGGCGACGTCCTCTCCTGGGAAATATCGGTTGGGATGGTGGACGCGCGCTGCTGTGCAAGCCGGGCTGGCGACCGCGGAGCTGTCGCGGCGGCTCGGCCTGGGTGCCGGGTCAATCATCGGTGGTCGGGTGACGCTGGCTCTGGACCGGCAGGCGCTGCGACGCTTGTCATCGGGGCGACGAGTGGTGCTGGTATCGGGAACCAACGGTAAGACCACGACCAGTCATCTGATAGCGGCGGCAATGCGCACCGTCGGCTGGGTGGCGCACAACGCTGGCGGCTCGAATATGGCCGACGGGGCGGTGGCGGCGCTGGCTGAGGCTCGAGACGCCGAGTACGCGGTGATCGAGGTTGACGAGTTGCACCTGGCTGCGGTGGCTGAGGCCGTCGACCCGACCGTGGTGGTCCTGCTCAACCTAACCCGCGATCAACTGGACCGAGCAACTGAGGTGGGGGCGATCGCGTCTGCCGTTGGAGATGCGCTGGCGCGGCACCCCCGCACGGTGGTGGTGGCCAACGCGGATGATCCCATGGTGGTGTCGGCGGCGAAGTTTGCTACGAGCAGTGTGTGGGTGGCCGCGGGGGCCAGCTGGTTAGGCGATGCGTCCAGCTGCCCCCGCTGCGGTCATACCCTCAGCTTCACTATCTCTGAACACGGTGATCCGCAGCAGTGGCAGTGTGCGTGCGGGCTAGCCCGCCCTTCCCCCGACTGGTGGATTGAAGACGGCAAGGCGTGCACCGCCGACGCGGTGCTGCCGCTGGACATCCGACTGCCTGGTCAGTTCAACGTGAGCAACGCTGCCATGGCGCTGGCCGCCGCTTGCACTGTTGGTATCCCAGCCGAGCAAGCTGCATCGGCACTGCACGAGGTTAACGTTGTGGCTGGCCGGTATGCCGTGGTGCACCGCGGATCACAGGACCTGCGCCTGTTGCTGGCTAAGAACCCGGCTGGATGGATCGGGATGTTATCCATGTTGAGCGAGCCACGGCCGCTGTTGGTGATCATCAATGCTCGGGAAGCTGACGGGCGGGATACGTCGTGGTTGTGGGATGTCCCATTCGAACAGTTCGCTTCTCGTCCCGTGGTAGCCAGCGGAGAACGCGCCGCTGACCTTGGCCTGCGGCTGAGCTATGCCGGGCTGGAGCACCAGACCGTGTCTGATCCGCTGGTCGCCCTCACGGCGCTGCCGGCGGGTCAGATCGACGTGGTGGCCAACTACACCGCCTTTCATTACTTCCGCCGCCGACTGAGCCGGGAACGGGAAGTAGCCAGATGAGCGCGGACTCCACGGTCACGATCGGCCTGCTGCTGCCCGACGTCCTTGGCACCTACTCCGATGCCGGCAACGCAACGATATTGGCGCAACGGTTGCGCTGGCGGGGCATTCCCGCCGAGATTCGCACTATCACGGCCCGCGGTGTCCCGCCGGCCAGTTGTGCGCTGTACGTGCTGGGCGGCGGGGAGGACACCGCTCAACAATTCGCCGCCGACTGGCTGCGTCGTCACGTCCAGCTACGTCGGGCGCTGGAAACCAGCGCAGTGACCCTGGCCGTGTGCGCCGGGCTGCAAATCTTGGGTCGGTCGATGAGTGACGCCAGCGGCCATTACTATCCGGGGCTGGAATTGCTGGATATCATCACCGTGCCGGGTCGACAGCGCGCTGTCGGCGAGGTGATTGCCACCTGCGCGGTGCCCGGTATTGGCTCGCTGACCGGCTTCGAAAACCACCGCGGCGTCACTACCCTGGGCCCCAGGACTGCGCCACTGGGTCGCGTAGTTACCGGCATCGGCAACGGTACTACCGACGGCACGAAGCATCGCACCGAAGGTGTGCTCACCGACCGCATCGTCGGCACCTACCTGCACGGCCCGGTTCTGGCCCGCAATCCCGCTTTGGCAGACCACATTCTGCACAAAGTCACCGGACAGTCGCTGCCTCGCCTGGAAGTGCCCGACCAAACTGCCCTGCGCCGCACCTATCTGCAGGGCCGCTTCTCCCGTTCTGGAGACAGAACGCAGTAATTCCGGTAGCGATTACTGCGTTCTGATCGTCGGCTCAGCCGGCAAATGTCCTATCGCAGACTGAGCGGCCGCCGCGGTGGGAACCTAGCTGCTGGCTGGGGCGGGAGCGGCCACGAAGTTAGGGCGGAGCACCGTGACGGTGCCGTCACCCCTGGCGGTCACGTACGCGGTGCCGTCGGGGGCAACAGCCACCTCATCCGGTGAGTAACCGACGTACGCGGTTCCGATCACTCTCGCATTAGCGGTGTCGATTACGCTCATGTTGTCTTCACCGACGTTGACCACAAACGCGTGGCGGCTGTCACGGGAGACCGCCAGCCCGCGCGGGTTGAAGCCCACCGGAATGGTGTTATTGACGTTCAGGATGGCGTTGTAGATGTCCATACCGAGCTGAGTCGGCAGATCGATCACGCTTACTGTGTGGTCGCCGGAGTTGGTCACGTAAGCGTGCCGGCCGTCGGGGTCGATTGCCACCTTCTGCGGGGAGCGGCCAACGAGTATGGTGCGGGCCACCCTCTGGTTGCGGACGTCGATGACGCTTACCGTGTTGCTGCCGCTATTGGCCACGTAGGCAAATTCACCTCTGGGGTCGATCGCAACCCCATCCGGGTTGACACCGACGGGTACGGCACCGATCACCTGGAGGCTTCTGATATTGATCACGCTGACGGTGTTAGCGTAGTAATTGGTCACCAAGGCGTAATGGTCGCGGGGAAAGACGGCAACCGCCGCGGGGTTCGTGCCGACGGCCACGTTGCGGATTAATTTCCCGTTGGAAGTGTCAATTACGCTCACCGAGTTCTCGGCGAAGTTGGTCACGTAGGCGTGCCTGCTGTCGGGGTCGACCGCCAATCCACGCGGGCCGGCGCCGACATGAATGCTTCCGATCACTTTCTGGTTGGCGGTGTCGATCACCCGGACAGCGTTGTCGGCAAAGCTGGCCACGTAGGCGTGCTTACCGTCACGGTCCACCGCGACCCCTTGCGGATCGCCACCAACGGCCACGGTCGGATTCGGGTTGTCCACGGCGGCGGCGGGACTGGCCGCACCAGCCATGGTGGCCATGATGGCAACCGCCAACACCGGTGCCAGCATCGCAGTCCAGCGTCGGAGCCCGCCACGAACCTGCCTGACTGGTCTGCTCTTCCGGTGCCTCGCTGCCGATCGGATCGTCATCCCGCTCTCCCCTTGATCGCCGATTCTCGGCTACGCCACAGGGAGTAACGACCGTGTCGCTCTCGCGATTCGGGCGCGTTGAGCCCGCGCGCTGCGCAGCAGACCTCAACCGTCGAGCACGTAGCCGGCGCCGCGCACGGTGCGGATGCGGTCGGCGCCCAGCTTGCGGCGCAGGTATCCGACGTAAACCTCCACGACGTTGGAGGACTTTGGTTGGCCCCAGACCGCCGCGGTGAGCCGGTCCTGCGACACCGGCTGGCCTGACCGGCTAGCCAACGCGACCAGCACGGCGTATTCGGTCGGTGACAGCGTCACCAGCCGGCCGGCGACGCTGACCAGCCCGAGGGCGGTATCGACGGTGACCGCCCCCGCGCGTAGCACGCTCCGGTCCACCGGCAGCTGATCGGAGACCCGCAGCCGCAGCCGGCTGACCAACTCTTCCACCGGAAACGGGGTAGTCAGGTAGTCGTCCAGAGTGCCCCGCAGCAGCGACACGGTCTGCTCCCGTTGCTCACGAGAGGTCAGCGCAATGACCGGCAGCTGTGGAGCAGTCTTGCGCAGCTCGTTGAGGAAAATCCGGGGATCCGGGCCGGCCAGCGCGACATCGAGCACGATCGCCTCGAGGGTATGCGCACGAGCCGCGTCCAGCGCCTCAGGGCTGCTGTCCAGGATCCGGGTCTCGAACCCGGTGGACCGTAACGCCTGCAGCACCCGGCTCGTTGTGTGGCGTAGGGGCACCATGAGGAGAACCTGGTGTCTCGACGGATGCCCTAGCCGCGTCGAAGGCCCCGAAGAGGGTGCCGTCGAACGCTGATCTGATTGCACGGTCGGCAAGAGTTGCGCGCCATGTGGCCCAGCGCAATCGTTGAGCGGCAGGATGACCCAAGCGGTCCAATTGGTTACAGATTGTCGTTGAGCGCGGTGCCTGGCAATCGGAGTAATACCTGCACCGTTTGGACTAATCTGCGGGCACTCGTCGCGCCGCACAGCCGGATGAGCGACCACGAGCCGGCAACACTCTCAGGTTAGGCGGGCTAAGTGCCCACTTCTCCATACGGTTCGCGATATGCGACGGCAGCTGGAACGAACGCTGTGGGCGATGGCCTTCCTGGCCGTGCTCCTAGCGCCTGTGCTCCTGGCGCCCATGCTGCACGGCCTGCGCACGGGAGACGGCTCGTCGCTGCTGTCCGAGCTCTCCGTCGGAATGGGTCTGCTTGCTACCTCGATGCTGATCTGTGCGGTCGTGCTGCCGTCCCGGCTGCGCTCCCTGACCCGTACGTTCGGGATCGATGGAGTGCTCGGTATCCACCGCTTTATCGGGCTGGCCGTCACCCTGCTGGTGCTCCTGCACATCATCCTGGTGGTGGCCGCGAACCCAGCAAACGTGGCCCTGCTCGACGTCGTGCATGCGCCTAATCGCGCTCGCGCGGCTATCGGCGCCACCGTGGCGCTGGGCGCCCTGGTCGCATTGACGATCCTGCGCAGGCGATTGCGGCATCGCTACGAAATGTGGCGTTGGGTGCATGTGGCCCTGGCCGGCACGGTGCTGGTGTTGACTGCGCTGCACATCTGGTGGCTCAACCACCTGGTTCGGGACACCGCGATGCGGGCCTTGTTCGTTATTCTCGCGCTGGCCTTGCTGGGAGTGCTGGGATACCGGTGGCTATGGTTGCCGTTCTGCGGTGCCCGCAGTGAATATGTGGTCCGCGAGGTCCGGCCGGAAACCAGCACGGTGAGCACGCTGGTCCTTGAGCCCCGCCGGGACGGGCCCCGGTGTGGCTACCGGACCCTGGAGTTTCTCCCTGGCCAGTTCGCCTGGTTGCGCTTGAATCCGTCGATCGGGGCGGAGGAACATCCGTTCACCATCGCCTCCAGTGCTCATCTCGGATTGTGGACCGAGTTCACGATCCGGCACAGCGGTGATTTCACCCGTGCACTTCGCCTGCTGCGACCGGGCAGCCCGGTATGGGTCGACGGCCCGCATGGAGCCTTTACCGTCGACCTTCGGCGTACCACTGGACTGGTGATGATCGCCGGTGGGGTTGGTATCACCCCGATGATGAGCATGCTGCGGACGCTGGCGCACCAGCGTGACCGGCGCCCGCACCGGCTACTCGTGGTCGCCCGAACCATCGACGAGCTGCTATTTCGCGCGGAGCTCTGGCAACTCCGGCAACGGCTGGACCTCACCGTCGTCGAGCTGCTCCGCCGGCCGCCACCGGGTTGGACCGGCGCGTCCGGCACCATCGATGAGGGGATGCTCACGGCGCTACTGCCCGGCAAATTCCGGCGCAACCAGCTTGACTACTACCTTTGCGGGCCTCCTGACCTGGTCACCGATGTGCTGACCGTGCTCGACAGGCTAGATGTCCCGCATCCCCGGATCCACACCGAGCAGTTCGACCTTGTCTGACGCCCAACCCTTGTCTGACCCCTAACCCTTATCTGGCCGTCCAACGGAGAAAGGCTGCTTCCGTGCGCCTCTCGACACCCCGATTTATCCAATGGGTCGTCACCCTGGCTGTGATGACCGCGCTGACAGTCGCGGTTTTCCAGTACTGGGCCGAGCCG
>JALZHU010000076.1:0-1494 GCA_030860695.1 Actinomycetota bacterium | reverse complement strand
TCCGCCGCAGTTGCTAGCCCACCCGCCCGTGTCTCACCCGCCGGCCGTGAACAGCAGATTGACCAGGTGGTCAAGGCCAAGCCAGTCAACGACGCGAGCGCCATGGCCGCTGCCCTGGTCTCGATTGCCGCGCTGCTGCTCGCCCTTGGCTTGCTCGGCACCACCGGCCGGCGCCCCCGTCGGCCTGCCCCGAGGCGCCTTCCCCGACATGGAGACATATCGGGGCAGAAACGAGTCCGATAGCCCCGATATGTCTCCATGTCGGGGTCCATGGTCAGCGCGGCGGGTCGGGGACTGGGCGGCCGAACAAGCTCAGCAGCGCGGTCCGGTCGTCGTTGATGGCACTGCGGTTACGCCGGCTGTGCCCGCACGCTAGGCACCGCTGCACCACGACGATCTCGCCGCCCTCGGATAGTGCCCCGACCGGCTCCATCGCTCCGCCACACTCGGCGGCCCGGTCACCCGGGTTGACGTCAACGTGTCGCGACCACAGGCACCGCGGGCAGTGATTGGTGTAGCCGCTGCCGCGCACCGAGGTCCCGCAGCGCAGGCAGGTGAAGTCCTCCCGGCGGCGGGCGAACGAGGGTGGTGGGGTCATCAGCGCCAGCGTCGCACTTGGTTAGCCTGCGACGCTACGCTGGGGTGGTCGCGCGAGGGCACGGAGGTCGGATCATGGTACGGCTGGTGCGGGCCAAGGACGGGCGCACCTGGACGGTCCGGAGCAGGATCAGTTGGAACAGGCCGGCGATGGCTGAGCAGTTCGAACACGACATGGCCGCCGGTTATGTGTCCGGTATTGCGATGGTGGGAGTCGTCGTCGTACTGACGCTCTTCGTGGTGTTCTGGACCCCAGCAGAGGTAGTCATACCGGCCTGGTTTGTGCTGTCGATCCTCCTGTTGTTGTTGCTGCTGCCGATGGGGTGGGCGCTGCAGCGACCCTGGGTTATCACAGCGGACACTGCTGAGCCCATGGGGAGCGAGGGCGAGCACTGGGAGGGCGTCGTGCGCGGCGCGATATCGGCCCGGGAAGAGGTTGATCGGGTCGAGGATGAGCTGAGATTGAAGGCCACTCCCGACGAACGCAACGTGACACTGACGCGGCTTACGTCCACCGCGCCGCTTCGCGACTCGTGAGCGCACACTAGAACGCATGCCGGAGTTGCCAGAGGTCGAGGCACTGGCGCAGCACCTGCGCGACCACGCCGTCGGCGCTACTGTGACTCGCGTCGACGTCGCCTCCCTCGCGGTGCTCAAGACCGTGCAACCGCCGGTGAGCGCACCAATGCCGCGGAGTTAGTGGTTCGGTGATCATGTCCAGGAGGCGGTGGGCGTGTCGCTTTCCGGGGTGAGGGCAGTGTGGACAGCGCTGTAGGTGCCGAAAACTTCATCTGTGCTGTTCAGGCCGCATGGTGGTATTCGTGGAGGATGCCGCCGAGTCGATCTTGTCGTCGGATGGTGATGTGATCCAGTCGGTCTGATTCGATGATCGGCTGG
>JALZHU010000349.1 GCA_030860695.1 Actinomycetota bacterium | reverse complement strand
CCGCGAGCCATGTCAACAGAAAAACCATCCGGGTTCAGGTAACGCCACGCCGTGGGCTCGGGGCGAAAGGAGGTTGCCAACCAGATCGGGGCGACTCCAGTTCGGGCAGTGCCCAGTCGGCACCTTGAGGAGCTCGATCGTGTGCGGAAAAAAGCGGGCGATACGAGCTCAGGCATACGATCTGCCGTGGCCCGAACATAGGTGGTTGGCACGGTGTGCCAGGCTGCTGCGTGCACCGGCTGGGCGCCGACGGCGGGATTGCTCGGTGTGAGTTGTGCCACTGCTACGCGGCGGGTTCACCAGAGCAGTCGTGGAACAGTAGTTCGCGGGCCGAGCCCGGGTCGAGTTCGAGCATTCCGTCCGCCCACAACCGCACCGCCTCCCGAGCGGCCTCGGTTGCGTTCTCGGATTCCTCGGCAGAGGTGGGGGCGGGCGCTCGTGCGGATCCTCGGTCGCCGGCACCACGAACCGCCTGCTCGCCCGCGACCGCAGCTTCAGCCGCAGTTACTTCCCGGACCTTGCAGTGATCGAGCCGACTGCCCGCTGACCGAGCTTAGGCAGATCAGCGACACACGAAGATTCCACTCAGGCAACGTATAAGCTCCCACCAGCAGGCCGAGCACGATACTGGGCAAGTTGTACGCCGGCTGCTGCCACCGATAAAGGGCCTGCCTGGCGGCCAAGTGCCGGTCGTCGGCATAGGCGGCTGACGTGAGGAAGCCGCGATCCGTGGTGTCGACGCGTCGCACGGCATCCTCCCTCGGTCAGTCAGCCCGTCCTGCCCTGCTCGGAAAGCATCAACGCAAACGGTACATTCATGATCAGTACCGAAGTCGTCACAGGCCGGTTGGCCTCAGAGATGTGCCCAGGGGCAGAGTTGCGCGGATGAGCAGTACCATCACCGATCCCCGCACGGACCGGGCGTTCTTCGGGCATCCCCGTGGGCTGGCCAACCTGTTCGGCGTCGAGATGTGGGAGCGCTTTTCCTACTACGGGATGCTCGCGTCGCTGACGCTGTACCTGTATTACGAGGTGGCGGGCGCCAACCCCGGGCTTGGTCTGCCGAAGGCCACAGCCACCAGCCTGGTCGGTGCCTACGGCGGGTTGGTCTACGTCTCGACCATCGTCGGGTGCTGGGTGGCCGACCGGGTGCTCGGTGCCGAGCGGACGTTGTTCTATAGCGCGATTCTCGTGATGATCGGCCACGTCGCGCTGGCGGTTCTGCCGGGCTTCGCAGGCGTCGGCGTGGGCCTGGCGTGTGTCGCCCTGGGTAGCGGCGGAGTCAAGGGCAACGCCACCGCCGTCGTGGGAACCCTGTATGCGGCCAACGACGACCGCCGGGATGCCGGTTTTTCGATCTTCTACATGGGGATCAACATCGGTGCGCTGTTCGGTCCGCTGCTCACCGGGCTCACCCGGACCACGCTCGGTTTTCACTACGCCTTCGGGGTGGCCGCCATTGGCATGGCCGCCGGACTGATCCAGTACGCGATCGGGCGCCGCAACTTGGGTGCCGAGGCCAGCATCGTGCCCAACCCACTACCCCGCTCCCGGTGGACCATGGTCGCGGGCGTCACCATCGCCGTCATGGCCGTGGTGGCCTTCCTGGTGGTGACCGGAATGATCACCGCAGCGAATCTGTCCGACGTCGTGGTGGTCGTGTGTGGAGTGGCCGCTGCGGCGTACTTCGCGATCATCCTGGCCAGCCCCAAGATCACAGTGGTGGAGCGCAGCCGGGTGCTGTCGTTCATCCCTCTGTTCGTTGTCAATGCGGCGTTCTGGTCGCTGTATCAGCAGCAGTTCACGGTGGTGCCGATCTACGCCGACGGGCGGGTCGATAAGAACTTCTTCGGTTGGGAGATGCCCACAGAGTGGGTGAACTCGTTCAACCCGGTGCTCATCATCCTGCTAGCGCCCGTGTTCGCCCTGCTGTGGACCAGGCTGGGATCCCGCCAGCCATCGACACCGATC
This sequence comes from Actinomycetota bacterium, assembly GCA_030860695.1. Taxonomy (GTDB): domain Bacteria; phylum Actinomycetota; class Actinomycetes; order Mycobacteriales; family Pseudonocardiaceae. The sequence continues at coordinate 2,967 of JALZHU010000349.1, read as the reverse complement.
AAGTTTGCGCTCGGCACCGTCATCATGGGCCTGGCTTTCCTGACGTTCCTGCCGTGGGCCGGCGACGTCGGACCGACCACTCCGCTACTCGCGCTCGCCGTCATCTTGCTCGTCTTCACGATCGGGGAGCTGCTGATCTCACCGATCGGGCTCTCGATGACCACCAAGATCTCCCCGGCAGCGTTCCGCAGCCAGACGGTGGCGCTGTACTTCCTATCCGTCGCGCTGGGCACGGCGCTGTCAGGCTCGCTCGCCGGCTACTACAGCCCACAGCACGAGGCGCCCTACTTCGGCGTCCTCGGTGTGGCAGCGATCGTCGTCGGCGTGATCCTCATCGGGTTCATTCCGATGATCCGACGCCTCATGGCCGGAGTCCGCTGAAGGCGGTACCTTCAGTCGGCCGGTTTGGCTTCACCACTGCGAAGCCAGGCGAGAACGGCCAGCACGCGCCGATTGTCGTCAGCACCGGTATGCAGGCCCAGCTTCATAAACACGGCAGCAACGTGCCTTTCCACGGTTTTGGGACTCAAAAAAAGTGCTTGTCCGATTCCGAGGTTGGACCGACCTTCTGCCATAAGTCGAAGCACGTCGCGTTCCCGCTCGCTGAGTTGGTCGAGCGGATTTGCGATGCGCCGGCGGTCGAGTAGGGTCGCGACGATTGAGTGATCGACAACGCAACCTCCGTCCGCTATACGGGTTAATGCGTCCCGCAGTGTTGCAGGGTCGTCGACTCGATCCTTGAGTAGGTAGCCAATCCCGTAGGATCCGCAGGCCAGTAGCCTTGCAGCATAGTGAGATTCTGCGTAGGTGGAGAGGACCAGTATCCCCACGCCAGGATACCGGCCCCGGATTTCCTCGGCGACCACCAAGCCTTCCTCGGTGAAAGTTGGCGGCATCCGAATGTCCAGGACGACCACGTCTGGCATGTCAGTCTGTATGCATTGAAGAAGGTCCGCGGCGTTAGCAACTTCGGCGATGACCTCAACACCGACCGCAGTGAGCAGCGCGGCTAGTCCGCTGCGGAACAGCGCCGAATCATCGGCGATGGCTATCCGCACGAGGTCTCCTCCGTCGTCTGCGCACCGGCTCCTACCTGGCGCGGGAGGCGTCGGCTCACTCCAAGCCGACTAGAGAGTTCGCTGGCGGCAGCCCACGCCCGTCGCCGGCCCGCTTGCCAACGCTTCAGCTGCCGGACAGTAGTGCCCGCCCAGTCCCGTTCTCAAGGGAAAACCCTGCAGCGAACGCGGGACAACCCTCAAGACAGCCGCTCCGGCTGGCGGCCACTCTCCAGTTGTGTATCCGACCACAACCGCTACGTGCAGTGATACTGGGATCCAGGCGCTTGGAGACATCGCCGCGCTGCTGCTCGCCGCCGGGCAGGGCGATCAGTCTGCTTGGGAAGAGATCGTGCTCAGGTATGGCAAGCTCGTTTCGGCGACGGTTGGCTCATTTCGGCTGCAAGACGCCGACGCCCTCGACGCGATACAACGGACCTGGCTGCGGTTGATGATGAACTGGCACCGGGTGCAGAATCCGCAGAGCCTCAGTGGGTGGCTCGTCACTACCGCCCGGCGGGAATGCCTGTCCATCCTCCGTCAGGCTACGTGCACCACGTACCTCGCCGAGGCGATGGTTGACCGGATCACCGATCCATCCATGGGCCCCGAACAGCGCTTCCTCGCCGCGGAGACTGGGCAGGTACTGCACAGTCTGGTCGCTCAGGCCGTTTCGCGGGCGGGCGCTGGTGTGGGCACTTTTCCGGGACAGCCCCCGACCGTACGCTGAGATCGCCCGCGCCACCGGAATCCCGGTCGGCAGCATAGGGCCAACCCGCGCCCGGACGCTGCGGCAGCTGCGGCGGATGCTCGATGAGCGCGGCCTGCGACCGGGAGTATCCCTATGACGGCTCTGCCGGTCGATCTGACCGCACGTCACGCGCTCCTCGCCGACAGGATCGAGCCTACGAGAGGCCAAGGATGTGAGCATCAACGTCTTGATTGTCGATGATCATGCCGGTTTCCGCTCGCTGGCCCGCAGCCTGCTGGAGACCGACGGCTACATCGTAGTAGGCGAGGCGGCCGACGGTACCTCCGCTCTCGCCGCAGCGACCGTGCTCAAACCCGCGCTGATCTTATTGGATGTTCAGCTGCCCGATCGTGACGGCTTTGCCGTCGCTCGTGAGCTGACCAAACGCTGTCCGGACGTGCTGATCGTGCTGATCTCTACCCGTGACGCTCGCGATTACGGACGTCGGCTTGATGAAAGTGGCGCACTGGGCTTCATTCCTAAAGGCGAGCTTTCCTCCGCAGCTCTTACCAATTTGCTGACGGCGACCCATTGAAGGTGACTCGTTGAAAGTGTTGGAGGTGTATATGTATGAGTAGGACGATGCCCAACGCTCATGCTGAGGGCGATCGGATGGACGGCAAGGAAACTAGCGCAGGAATCGTAGCCTACTCGTCAACACTTGATGAAGACATCAAGTATATCCTGGAGAAACTAGCAGAAGGGTTGTTTCCGCTGGCTAAGTGGATCGACGATAGAATCGCAAATGGCGGCTACGTTCCAGCTGGTGACCTCCCCTGGCGAACGCCAGGGCAGAAGCTCGCCCCCGCAATGCTTGGCATCATTCCGTTCTTTGAAGAGTTGCTTTGGAAAAGCAGGGGGGATGCGCCACTCGCCATCCGTTGGCGTCAGCTGGCCGAATCAGACCCGGTCGGTGCGTCGCCAATTGCCGGCCTGGACAAGTGGCGTCAACGCCGTCCCGGTCTTCAGGCGGCAACCTTCGGCATAGCGGAGAGCGATAACATACTCATCGACGCCGACATGCAGCCGACGTGGCTAGTGTTCTGAGTCGTAAGTTTCTAGGCGGTATAGTGGGTGAATGCGAGGTCCGAAACCTGTTGCTGTAGAGCTGACCGACAACGAGCGGGTGACGTTGGCGCAGTGGGCGCGTCGCCGTAAGAC
>JALZHU010000075.1:15184-20554 GCA_030860695.1 Actinomycetota bacterium | reverse complement strand
CTGCTGCACCGCCCTGCCCCCGGGTAAACCCAAACCACGATCACCACCCGCAGAACAGCAGGAGACCCCATTTTCACCGCGGAACCGCGCGGCCCCGCAGGCCCATCAGATGCTGATTCACGCGTCCAGTCGATGGGCCTGGTCGTGCTCACCCAGATTTGCCACCGGTAGCGGTAAGGCTGTGGGCCGAGCGCAGGGTGTCGGGGTGGTCGTCGCCCAGGATCCGGCGCAAGCGGGTGAGAACGTCCTCGCTGAGCTGGTGGGCCTGCTCATACTGCCCCAACTCGCACAGGGCGAGGGTAAGGATGAAGGCCGAGTGCAAGGTGTCGGGGTGGTCGTCGCCCAGGACCCGGCGGCGGTGGGTGAGAGTGTCCTCGGCGAGCCGGCGGGCCTGCTCGTACTGCCCAAACTCCTGCAGGAAGAGGGCGAGGTGGTTGGCCGATTCCAGGGTGTCGGGGTGGTTGTCGCCCAAGACCCGGCGGCCACGGGTGAGGGCGTCCTGCGCGAGCTGATACGCTCGCTCATACTCGCCCAACTCCCACAAGTTGAGGGAGAGATTGCGGGCCGATTCCCAGGTGTCGGGGTGGTCGTCGCCCAGGATGGAGCGGCGCAGGTTCCGGGCGCGTTCGAACAGCGGCCGGGCGGGGGCGGATTCCCCCCGGGTCTGCAGATACTCAGCGGCGCGGTCAAGCAGCCAGGCCACGTCCTGCTCGACCCCGGTGAGGGTGCGGTGGGTGTCGGTGGCGACCAGGACGTGCGGGAGGAGTTGGCGCCAGGCCGGCCAGACCCGCAGGTTGTCCCACGGGTCATCCGGGACCGTGGCACGCAGCAGCCGAACCGCGCGGGTGGGTAGGTCCTGTTGCTGGGGAGCTTGGGTGCGCAGGATCGCGGCGAGCAGCCGATGCAGCGTCAGGGTTGAGGACTCGACGCGACCCAGCCCGTGCTGGCCCAGCAGCCGGGTCAGCTCGGCGAAGGCCAGCGGATCGGCGGCCGCGGTCGCGAGGGGATCGGGCAGCGCAGCGGGGTAGGTGGTGAACAGGGTCAGCGGGATCGGCTCTGATGCCAGGTAGGCAGCCAGGGTCAGCAGCACCAGCGCAGCGGGGGACCGGGCAGCCAGCCGGTCGAGAGCGGTCTGGGTACTGGCGGCCAGCGACACTGGGTACGTGGCGGAGGTGCTGTGGGCCAGCAGCTCCGTGGTCCGCTCGGTCAGTAAAGTGAGGTAGTTATCCACACCGGTGGCGGTGTCGGCCAGGTGCGCCCCCGCCTGGGCCAGCGCCAGCGGCAGATCCCCCAGGGCCTGCGCAACTCGCCCCGCCTCACCGACGGTCAGCTGCACAGCGCGGCGGCGCAGCAGCGCGATCGACTCGTCCCGGTCAAACACATCCACCCCCACCGGGGTGGCTAGCTCATGCCAGCCTGTGTTACGGGAGGTGATCACCACATGACCCCCACCTCCCGGCAGGTACCGGGCCAGCGCCGCAGGGTCCTCAGCGTTGTCAAAGATCAGCAGCCACCGGTCCTGGTCCCGCAGCGCCCCCAGCAGCCGGGCCACCGCCGCGTTAACGGGTTCGGTGACAGTCGCCACCCCCAGGGCATGAGCCAGCTCGGCCAGCCGGTGGGCCACCAGCGTTGGTTGCTCCGCCGGGACCCACCAGACCACGTCATACTCAGCCCCGTAGCGGTGGGCGTACTCAATAGCCAGCGCGGTCTTGCCGATCCCGCCCATCCCGTACAGGGCCTGCACCACCGCTGTCGAACGCTCGTCGGCCAACGCGGTATGCAGCGTGGTGAGCAGCTCCTCCCGTCCGGTGAACATTGGGCTGCGGGCGGGCACATTCCACACCCGTCCCACTGGCGCCTCCTGCGAGCGGGCCTGCGGCAGATCCCGCAACCCCTGAAACAGCACCTCGCTGAGCTCCTCCGGGGTCGCCACCGTCGCCGTAGTCACCCCGCTGTCGGCCAGCCGGGTCCGGAATGCCTCCTGGCGTGCGCCATAGCGCAGATCAACAAACAGATCCTTCGGGCCCTCGGCGTCCTCACCCAGCAGCACCACCAGCCGCGGTAACCCCGCCTCGCTGGCCGCCTCAAACTCCAACTCCGTATACGACAGCTCCGGGCGATCGGCCACCGGTGAGCCATACCGGAATCCCACCACCGCCACATACACATCCGCAGCCAACACGGCATCCCGGCACACCTGCGCCGGCTGCTGGTCCCGTGGCCCGAAATAGGCCATCTCGGCAACGGCGTCCCCGGCCCGAGCTACCGCGCGCTCCGCTGCCGCCACAAACGGCCGCCCGACCGGAAACCGCGCCAACTCTGACGTGTGACTCACAAACACCCGCCGTGGCCGAGACACAACCCACAGCATCTCACCTCTCATCGCAACCACGAGCAAGACCAGCACAACGAAACGGGCCATAGACAGAGTCGATGTCTGTCATGATCGGCTCATGGATCTAGGGCTCGCTGATCGCGTGTTCATTATTGGTGGCGGTAGCGCGGGACTCGGCTTTGCCACCGCCAGCGTGTTGGTCGAGGAGGGCGCGCGGGTTATCATCATCGGCCGTAATGAGGAGCGCGTGGACGCCGCCGTCACCAAGCTCGGCGTGGGTTCGGCCGCCGGCTGTGCTGGTGACCTGGCCCACCCCGCCGTCACCGCCGCGGCCATCGAGACCGCGGTGTCATGTTTCGGGCGTCTCGATGGAGCTTTGGCCAATACCGGGGGTCCGCCCCGCGGCATGCTCACGACGACGACGGATGCCGCTTGGCGGCAGGCGTTTGACTCAGCCTTCCTCGCTCCGGTGCGACTGGCCCGCGAGGTCGGCCTGCATACCCGGCAAGATCACGTCGAGGGTGCGGCAATCTGCTTTGTGCTATCAATCTCGGTTCGAAATCCTCTTCCTCAGCTGACAATAAGCAACGGGCTCAGGCCCGGCCTGGCCATGCTCGTCAAAGATCTCGCGGACGAACTCGGACCCCCGCCGAACTCGGTGCGTGTTACCGGCGTGCTTCCAGGCTCATTCGCGACTGCACGCTCCTTGAGCATCAATACCCAGGAGCAGAAGGAGCAGCAGCGCGCCTGGATCGCCGCAATCCCGCTCCGCCGCACCGGAGATCCACTTGAGTTAGGCAGGGTGGCAGCGTTCTTGCTCAGCCCAGCCGCCGCTTACGTCACCGGGACGGTGGTCGCCGTGGACGGCGGCGCCTGCCGGGCGATCTAGGAGTGCGCTGATTCTTGCCTGGTCGGTCTGCCTCCGACTGTTGATCTACAATTGCGGGGAAGATCATTTGTGGTGATAGGGCGTGGTGATCGGTCACTTCCCCGCGCGCCTGCATCGAACGGATCGCCGGGGTCGCCTCAGCCGCGAAGATTGACGGAACATGCAGCAACGAGTGGTCGCGCAGCACCTCGCGGGCGTCGTTCCCGGCGGGTCCGGCCACCACGAGCGCATCGACCAGCACAGAAGCATCGAAGACGGTCAATGTGCCGCTCGGTCCGCCCGGAGTAACCCGGCCGAGGATCGAGTGGCAAACCCCTCGGTACCCTCCGAGGCGAGCCGCTGCTCGATCTCGGCTACCAACTCGGCTGGGGTCCGGGTCCGTGCATTGCGGGTCAGCTCGGCACGGAAGCGCCACAGCCGATGGGTGGATGCGGTCGGGGTCGGTCTCGGCGAGCAGCATCCGGCGGTGTTTCACGGTTCTCTTGGCTGTGGGAATGGGTCAGATGTAAAAGGAGAAACAATCAATTTGGTGGGGCATCGACAGTGGCTGTCTCAAGCGTCTGCTCTAGGTCGGTCATCCAATCGACGCGCTCCCCACGAGTTTCACGAGCTTGTCGGAGTCGTCGCAAGGTGGCCAGAGTACTTTTTGGTTCCCAGCTTTCTCGCACGGCCGTGACAGCATCTGCAAGTGCTGCCCTGGCAGCGTCCTCGTTACGGTCGATAACTGCGAGCTCGAGAACTGTTGCGTAGTCCCAATAGTCCGGCTGCTTTGACTGGATGCGCCGTTTCACGCTGTAGGTGACAACCGGCAGAAGTTCGTCGCGGCGGGGATCGGGCGGATCGCGTAGTTCCATAAGCTGAACGGCGTTTATTCCTGGGTACGCGTCGCGCCAATCGCTCTCGAATCCTTTGACGTAGGCATCGATTGCCCTGTTAAGCAGGCCCCTGGCTAGGACCTCGTTACCCTGGGCGCGTGCGCGTTCCCACCGGTCTTTGTAGACGCGGCCGAGGATGCCATACGTTTCGCTGCTTGGCCCGCGCTCGGCGATGAGCTTAACCAGCACTTCCTCGGCTTTGTCCCCGCGGCCGGCCCGGTTCAGTGCCAGCGCGTACTGCTCACGTACCAGAACCGAGCGGGCCAGTGGCTCGGGCATCCGCTCCACAAGAGCGATCATGTCGGCCCAGGCCTCGACGGCGCGGAACGAGAGGAGCAGATCAACCACCACACCGGACTCCACGCTGTGGAGATCCCCTAGCTCGTCGCCGATCGCGCGTACCGCCTCAACGTGTTCAGTTCGAGCCGTGGCGAGTTTGGCTTTTATACTGCTCGAGTACTCGACGCGGTCTCGGAACACGTCGGTCTTCAGCCGACTGATGTCGGGGTTCGGCAAGTCTTCGAGGAGCTGGAAAATCGGGCTGTCGGTGGTTTTCTGCTGCGCTGCGCGCAGTCGCTCGGCCAGAGCCTTCCGGTTCCGTTCCGGTTCTACGGGAACCCCGGCTGGACCTAAGGCATAGGGAAGACCGCGTATCGGGGCGAGATCGAACGGAAGTCGGACGCCCTCGGCGAACACCAGTACGGTGCTCCACGGCCGAAACGCGTGACGGACTCCTAACTCATAATAGACGTTCGCGTTTGCCGTAGTCAGGTCCGCCACGGCGTAGTCGCACAGGATCAACCGCTCGTATATCGGTTTGTGCATGATTCCGCCCACTTGCTCCTCATCCGCGCGTACGGCTCGTAGGCCCGCATCCTCGACCGCGGGGGCGATGAAATCCCGATAGATAACGTCGAAGTCGATCACAAGACCGGTCGGGTCGGTCTTCGAGCCGAACGGCATCAGGACGAAACAAAGCGGCCGCGGGTCCCTCATTATGGTCATATCATTTCTCCATGCTGCTGTTTCGCGTTGTGGTTCGGCGGCCTTGGCACACCTTCGCCCAGCTTCCCGAGCTGCCCTTCCCACCAGCCCGGCTCGGCCGGTCCGGCATCCCGATCCGTCGCGTCCGCACCTCGCTGGCCCACAGACACCTCCTGACGTCGATCGCCACCCTCTCATCCTCGGGCTTTGAAGACGAGCCACCCGCCGACCTGCCAGGTCTGATCACGCAGAGCCCAGCCAACACGCGGGCGCTGCCTGCGTGTTGG
>JALZHU010000075.1:0-15174 GCA_030860695.1 Actinomycetota bacterium | reverse complement strand
GCGTGTTGGCTGCCACGGGCGCACCTGTTCGGTCTGTGCGGTATACGAACGTCATCGTTCCAAGCCAGGTCGAGCAGGCTCGTCAACCGGAGAGCGAACCTACGAGCCCACATCGGTTGCTGGTGCGTCAGGGTGAGGCGAAGTCATACGCTTCTCTCATGACACGCGAGGAGATCGAGAAGGCATTCGCGGACGAAGGACTGTCGCCCCACTCGTGGAGCAATCGCGCGAACTACTTCTACGAAGCACATTCACATGATTACGACAAGGTCTTGTACTGCGTGCAAGGCGAAGTGACGTTCCACATGAGCGACGGTGACGTCGTGTTGCATCCTGGACAGCGCGTCGACATTTCGGCTGGCACTCGGCATGCGGCGACGGTCGGCCCAGACGGTGTGGAGTGCATGGAAGCGCCCAAATACCGCCGCGGATGAATTCCGACTCACTTGCCGTGGTCAGCCGGAGCTGACCACCCGATCAATCATCGCCAAGAACCCTTGGGCGTCGAGGCTGGCGCGGGTCGCGCCCACGCCGTCGAGCACGTCAAGCCGGGCGAACTGCTCGATGTTCTCCTTTTTCACCGTTCCGCCGTAGAGAACCTCCGGGTTGCTCGCCCCGAGTCGGCGCAGTAGGTCCTTGAGGTCTGCGACCATGTCCCGGACGTATTCGGCGTCAGCCGCACAGTCGGCGCCGATGGCCCAGGCGGGCTCGTATACCACAAGCACAGCTTGCTGGCCGAGGTCGATGCGAGAGGTTCCCTGTCTCAACCGGTGCTCGGTCTGCCAGCGGGCACCGGCTCCGGGCTCGTCCTCGCCGACGAAGAGGATTGGTGTGAGGCCCGCCTCAGCGGCCGCCGCCACCTTTTTGGCGATCTGGTCGTCGGACTCGCCAGCGGCCCGCCGTTCACTGTGCCCAACCAACACGTACTGTGCCAGGCCGGCCAGCATCACGGGTGAGATCTCCCCGGTATGGGGGCCCTCCTTTTCCCAGTGGCAATTCTGGGCGCCGAGGCGCACCAGCCGCTCGTCGATCATGGCCCGCAAGGGCACCAACGACACGAACGGAGGGCAAACGATGATGCTGGGCAGCGGCTGCCCTCGATAGGCGCGCTCCCGGAGGCCCTCCTGTATCGCCTGGACCAAGGCCACCGCCTGTTCGGCGGTGGTGTGCATCTTCCAGTTGGCAAGCAGGTACTTCACGGCCGTCCGCGTCCCCCAACCCGCGTCCGGGGACTACCGCTCGCCCGTGCCCGCACGCCGTCAGGGGGAGGAGGCGACGGGCTCGGGCTGTACCCAGCGGCGCTCGATGTCGGCCGTGCGAACGGCATCGAAGATCGCCTGCACGCGCAGCCCCTCCTCAAGCGACGGCTCGGGCGCGGCCCCCTCCCGGACCACCGCCCAGAAGTTGCGGGCCACCCGCTTGAAGGCCTCGGTCGAGCTCGCGTCAAGCGGCCCCTCGCTCTGGAGCTCCTCACCGGCGCGCCCCCACCAGACCCGCCGATCGCCGTCGAGCCTCACCGTCCCCTCGTCACCATGGATCTCGATGACGTCGTTGCGCCCGTGTCGTGCGGTGGACACGAGAGTCACCACGCCGAGCCCCCCGCCGCGGAACCGCAGCAGCAGGGCGTAGGCGTCCTCGGCCGTCACGCGCCGCAGCTCGCCGTCATCTGTCCTGCGGACGGACACGCCGACATCGGAGGCGGCGGCCACGGCGTCCACGTCGGGGAATACCTCCAGCAAAAGGTCGAGGTCGTGCACCCCGTACCCCTGCAGCCGTCCGCCCCCGAGCCGGGCGTCGTGCACCCAGGTGTAAGGACGTGAATCGGGGTCGGCGTGGTCGGACTGAACCAGCGAGACCGACGCCATTCGTGGTTGTCCCACAACCTCGCGTGCACGCTCGATGACCCGCCGGCGGGTCTCTTTCATCCGCAGCTCGTAGTCGACCAGGCCGACCACACCGGCCGACCGGATGGCCGCCACGATGCGGCGAGCACCCTCAAGATTGTCGGCCAGGGGCTTCTCGCACATCACGTGCAGCCCCCGCTCGGCGGCGGCGACGGCAAACTGCACGTGCGTTGCCACAGGGGTGGCGACGTGCACCGCCTCCAGCCCTGGCGCCGACAGCAGTTCGTCGAAATCGGCGGTACCGAGCCCCACGCCGGCCTCTTCGGCCAACTCTTGGGCCCGCTCCGGCCGCCGCGACCACACGGCCACGGGCTCGAACTCCTCCAGCTCGGCGTAGACAGGCAGGGCGACCTTCCGCCCGTAGCCACTGCCGGCAATGGCGATCTTGATCGGTTTCCCCATGACGGGTCCCTCCAGCCGAGGAACCTACTGCCGAGCTGAACCCGCTAACCCGCCTTGCCCAACCCGACAGCCAGGCTATTCAGTCTAGGCATGAACCAGGATGAGCCTCTTCATCCCACTCCAGATGAGTGATCGACGGATACACCCGTAGGGATTGAGACCACGGTGATCTTGACGGAGGTCTCATCGACTGCGCCCATTCCACGCACGGTTGTCAGCAGCAGCGGTGGCGTTTGCTAATTCAGGTGTGATACGGGCCCACTACAGTGATCGCATGACGAGCCCCGGGGCCAGACCGCGCTGTCCGGACTGTGGGGCGCAGCTGCGCCGCGGCCGCGGGGCGGGCCAGCGATGCGATCCCTGCCAGCGCACGGGGCCCCGCATCATCCTGCCCGAGGCCTTCTACGACCAGCCGCCCCTGCAAGCCGCGCTGGCTGGGTTCGATTTCGGCGTCGTGTTCCGCCGGATCCGCGCCACGCAGCAGTGGAGCCAGCAGACCCTCGCCGAGTTCCTCGGCATGGAGCAAGCCCGCATCTCCGACATCGAAAACGGCAAACGACACCTGCTTGATCTGCGTGTCGTGGTGAGGGTCGCCAACCAGCTCGCGATACCCGCGGGCAAGCTGGGCTTCGCCCACGGGACTACCGTGGGCAATGCCGGGATGGATAGGCGAAAGCGGGTGAGTTGGGTGCACCGCAGAGACTTCGTACAGCACGTCGCCGGGCTCACCCTGGGAGCAGGGATGGTCGGGCTGGATATCGACCGGCTCATCTCGTTGCTGCCCCACGCCGAGCCCACCGGCACCCGCCATGTGGGCGCAGCCGATGTCGAGGCCATCGAGCAGGTCACCATCGCGTTCGTGCGCCAGGACTTTGCCCACGGCAGCGGGCTCGCCCGCGACGCCAGTGTCGCCCAGCTGCACGCCGTGCTGCCTCTACTCAATGCCCAGGTCACTTCCGAGGTGCGACCCCGGCTGCTGGTCGCCACCGCAGACCTCGCATTGGTGGCCGGCTGGATGAGCTTTGACGTCAACCAGCATGATGCCGCCCGCCGGCTGTGGCTGATCGGGCTGAACATCGCCCGCGCCGCCGAGGATCACCGTGGCGCTGATCTGACTGCCTTTTTGCTGTATGACATGGCGCTGCAGGCCGTGCATCTCGGCCGGCTGGACGAGGCGTTGCGCCTGGTCCACCTCGGTCACGCCGCCGCAGCAGGACCGCACCCAGTGTCGGCATCCACCAGATGCTGCCTGGCGAAGATCCAGGCCCGGGCCCACGCCGCCCAGGGCGACGCGACGGACTGCGACCGCGCGTTAGGTCAGGCTGTCGAGCAGTTCAGCATTGTCGACCCGGCGAGCTGTCCGCCGTGGGGATCCTTCCACGATGAAGCCCTTCTCGCTGCCCAGCAAGGTGCCGCGCATTACACGCTGGCCCTGGTCAGCCGCGACTCACAAGCCGCCGGGCGGGCGGTGTCGTTGCTGCGCCAGGCCGTGAACGGTTTCGGCCCCGACCGGGCCCGGACCCAGGCGCTGTACCTGTCGGATCTCGCCGGCGCCCACGCGCTGGCCGGGGACACCGACACCGCCGTCAGCGTGGGTCACCAAGCCGTTGATGCGGTCACCGCGCTGCACTCCCCGCGGACTTACGACCGGCTGCGTGTCCTGAACACCGCGCTGAAACCCCTGCACACCAGCGCGGGTGTCGCCGAGCTCCGCGATCGCTTGAGCGTCACCGCTGCATGAGCAAGGACAGGTAAGAATCGGGTCCACGACGTCAATCCTCGCGGCGACCGGGGATGGGGTGGGTTTGATCGAGCATCCGCGGTTGCGGCGGCGCATGGTCATGGGTGGCACAATGAACCCTCGTCGGTGGGTCAACCCGTCGTAGCTCTCAGCGGTTGCTCCATACACGCTCAGCATGAGCCGGTACGGGCGCTGGGAGGCGAGTAGTTCCAGGATCTTCGGGCTCGTACGAGGCGCAGCTGTCGCGGAGCTGCGCGAGCGGCTGGTCGCCACCGCCGAATAGCGGCATCACCGCGCCGCTTACCACGCGGAGGACGTGCGAGGCAAGAGGTTTTGTGGATACTCGTTGTCTGGGTGTCCGGTATCGGGCCGTGGCGGTGCGATGGGGCACAACCACCAACGTCGGGAAGGGACCGTGGGAAAACACGGAGAGGGCTCGGTTGCCTCACCCGCCCAGGCTGGGTCAGTCATGGCCCTCGTAGGGGAGGCTGAGCTAGTGGCCGAGCTGGCACAACTTACCAGGAATCTGGCGTCCCTAGGTGTGCGCGTCATGGAAGGGAGCGCGAGCGCCGCCGAGCAGCGTCACCATGCAGATCGGTTGATCGCTGCTGGGCGACGGTTGCGGCGACGAGCGGATTGCCTCGCGCCACGGTCGTCGAGGATGAGACCACCGTGGATGAGCGATCGCTTGTCCTGCCGGAGCACACCGTGGAGCCACCGTGGAGTCAGGAGACCCCGTGGTAAACCCATCAGCATCCGGTCCTATTTCGCGGGCAGGAGTTCGGGGGTGATGGCCGATGGAGACTCCTGACAGCCCGGACGTGGCGATCGCCAAACGACTACTCGACCATGCCAAGCGGGGCGGCTTTACCTTCCAGCGCGTGGCGCCGGACGTGGATGGTGCGCTGGTGGGATACCGAGTCAGCGATGACTGGGTCGACTTAGTTCATATCGAGGGATTCAGTCGCGACTGTTTCGCCTGGCGAAAGCGGACCTCCTCACTGATCGGTTCCGAGCACGCGCCTGTGCAACGCCGGGCGGAGGGCAGCGCGCTCGAGGTGCTCAACCAGGTGCTGACGTGGGAGCCGGGACCATGGGCACCGCATCCCGGCCCAACAGACCAGCGAGGGTGATCACTGATACCGACAGTGAGCGCCATCGACCCGGCGGCATCAACCATGCGACTACCGCGAGTGGACGTGACCCTGCAGCTATCGGCTCGAACGCTGGCTTGGCTAGCTAAGCGGCCCCACACTCGTGAGTTGGTCCGCTCGGTGTGGGACACGCTCGCCGAGCTGGAGCAGGCCGGACACCACCGCGGCCTCATCAACGCACTGCGGTTCGTTCTGGTGCATCACCAGCCGATGACCCGCACGGGGCGCTGCCGCGCATGCCGCCGCTTGACCTGGCGCCACCTGTGGCGCAGCCGCGCCTTTCCTTGCGTAGTGTGGCGCCAGATCCGCACTGAGTTGCTGGAACCGTTTATCGGCGGCGGCCATCACCGAAAACCGGATCATCTGTGAAGAAGAACGATGAGAACTCAAAGGCAGTCCAGGCGGGTGACCTGGCGGTGTGAATTCACCGTAGTCCCGTTGATGCGCCTGGGTCCCTAGGGACCCTAGGGAGTAGACACGTGCGGAGGCCGGGTCACAGTGCGAGCGATGATCAGCACACTCGTGCCGCTCGCATCCAGCGCCAGGGGTCGTCGGCGTGCGCGGCGGCGAACCACGCGCGGAGCAGGGGTGGGGCCCGGTCGAGCGCTTGCCACCCGGCGAGGGTAGAAGCTTCGGCAAGGACCGCGACCAGCGCACCCCGCTGCACTGGGGCGCCGTGAGTGAGCCCCTGGTGTACCGGGTGGATCTGAGTGCGGAATTGGCCGAGTGGAGTGAGGGAGCCAGCCAGCTTTGGGGACGGGTGCGGTCGGGCACCTGACATCGCCGCATACGGATATCACTAAGGCACTGCGTACTCGGTACTCGCCCCAGTTTCGACGTGCGGCGCAACGCGCGGCCCACGATCCACCTCAATGCCAGAAGTCCACGGGTCTGCGAGGCGACGGGGATAACAACTCCGCGGGAGGCCCGCCGTACCGGCCGCCCCGCGTCTTCGCGTGCGCGAGGAGTTGCGTGATCCAGTCGATCTCTGCGGGCCAGAGCATTCGAATCTGGCTGGTGTAGCAGGCGATGGCCCGCCACTTCCGTTCCCATGCCGCTGGTGGCGCTGTGAACCTCAGGGCCGGCGCCGCTGTGGGTGGACGGCCAATGGCGTAGGGGAGGTCCTCCCACAGCAAGATCGGCACGCTGGCACCAGTGGCGGTGTTGAGGGCGGCAGCCCTGGTCAGGCGGTGGTCGATGTGGTCACCGACGGCCGCGCAGCTCAACACCAGGTCCGGTTTCCGGATGGTGATCAGGTAGCGGACCTGGTGGGAGATCTCGTCGAGCAGATCATCCTGGTCGATAGGTTGGTCATCGAACATGGCCCGGTCGTGGTGGCACAGCCACTGACCGTCAGGTCCTCGCCGGTAGACGGCGTCGAGAAACTCGCGGTGGCGAGCGCGGGCGCCAAGCTCGTTCATCGCAGCCCGATCCTCCTTGATGCGCAGCGCTACCGCGGACGTGTCCTCGGGAAGATGGCACTTGACGTGGAATGCACGAGCGACCGGGGATAGCGGCTCACGAGGGGTTCCCGCGAACAGGGTGACAACCTCGACGTCGGCGCCTTGTGCGGCGAAGTCGGCTAGTGTCGCACCCGCCGACAGCGCGGCGTCGTCCAGATGCGGCGAGATCGCGAGTACCCGCATACGGCGTTCACGGTCGCCGTTGTTGCGCATAAGCGCGGTGCGCGGCCTGGTAGGCCTCTTCAACGCGGCGCTGCATGATCTCGATGCTGTAGTGATCTTCGTAACGCAATCTGGCGCATTGAACCAGGTTCTGAGCGCGAGTTGGGTTGGCAAGGAGATGTCCGACCGCACCTGCGAGCAGGTCAGCATCACCGGGTGGGACCAACTCACCACAGCGCCCCTGGTCAAGCAGTTCCGCTACGTCGCCGACGTCCGTGGCCACGACGGGAACTCGGTGTGCCATGGCTTCCAGCACGGTGCGCGGTGTCCCTTCGGTGTCGGAGGGTTGCAGGAGCAGGTCCATCGCGATGAGCGCGGGTGTCACGTCCTGAAGCAGGCCGGTGAACCTCACTCGGCGGCCTAGGCCTAGCCGTTGGGCGAGTTCCTTCAGCTTGGCTCGCTGCTCTCCGCCTCCGATGACCAGGACATGGAGGTCTGGATGGTGTGGGGTCAACCGGTATGCGACGGCGAGGACGAGGTCGACTCGCTTTTCGGGCGAGAGCCGCCCTACGCTGCCGATGATCGTGGCCTTGGGCGGGACACCGAGAAATGCTCTGATTAATGTGCGGGTATTCATCAGAGCATGCGGACACCCACGATCGGGCACCCCGTTGGGGATCACCACGACTACGCCCTGGCCGGCGTGGAACCTGGGTGCGTGCCGTGCTGCGGTGGCTATCCGAACATGCGCGAGTCTGGCGCAGTATCGGTCAAGGTGGGAGTGCAGGCGTAGCCGAGTCGTAGTCTCGATCCAGCCGTGTGCGGTAACGACGAGAGGCATCCGACGCCAGCAGCGGCACAGTGCGCGCATCGCGGCCACAAGGTAGTTCGCCTCATATCCGTGGGCGTGGATGAGCGTAATACCGCGCTGTCGGGGCAGACGGTGGTAGCGGTCAGGACGAAACAGGCCGGGACTGAGCACCTCAAGATCAACTTGATCCAACCGTTGCAGATAGTCGCGTGATGCGCGAGGGGTCAGGATCAGGGGCCGGTACGTGCCGTCCTGTTGCTGCGCGGCGGCTAAGTCCAGCACGTGTAGGTCCGCGCCACCGACCGAGCCTTCCCGCTGCGGCACGATGACGTGCAGCACCCGGTGAACCGCCGGGAGTGTGGTGCTCACCCCTGCGTGACCGATGCGTTGGTGGTGGCGATTTCATTCCAGGTGCTGGCCAGTATGTCTGCCGCCAGATCCCACGAGGGTAGGTGTCGGGCGGCTTGGCCTGTACGGGCCTGCTGCCGGCTCCGTTCCCGGGGACAGGTGAGGAGGCGGGCGCAGGCGTCGGCGAGGCCGGGCGCATCGGAGCGTTCCACGACGGAGCCGGGTGGGAGATGCCGTAAGCCTTGCAGCGCGACCGGGGTAGCAACGATTGCGCAGCCGCGGTCGAGGGCTTCGAGGACTTTCACCTTGATTCCTCCACCTACTGTGAGGGGACGCACCACGACGTGGGCGGCGTCGAGCCAGGGAGCCACGTCCGGGACCCAGCCCGTCACCGTCACGCGGGGCTGGTGGTGGGCAGCAGTGATCAACCAGTCCGGTGGGTCAGACCCCACGATCGCCAGGGTGGCGTCGGGGCAGCGGTGCAGAACTCGTGGGAAAATGTCCACCAGCAGCAGACGGGCGGCGTGCAGATTCGGCTCATACCTCAGATCAGCGACGAATAGCAAGCGGGCTGATTCGCGCTGGGCTGCGGCGAGAGTGCCCGCTTGGGTGTTGAGGTGGTCGGCGCCATTGGGCAGGCAGCGCACGTCCGCATCGGGCACCGCGGTCCTGATCGCGTCCGCGTCTTCGTCGGTGACTGCTCCGATGATGCCGACCTGCCGCCATGCGGTCAGTTCGTCCTTGCGCGTACGAGCGCCGTCTCCGAGTACGCCGGCCCGCCCGGCCGGTGTCGGACAGTGTGCTGCCCGCTGCTCGAATAGCGCGGATTCGATGTTGTGTTCGACAAGCAGCACCGTAGGACGAATCCGCTCGGGTACCAGTCCTAGCAAGTAATGGCCTTCCACATGAACCACCGTCACGCCGTAGCGAAGGCGCTGAGCCAGGTAGTCGCGCGCTGCGGGCGCGGCGTGCCGCCGGGTGAGGGGGCCAACGTGGTCCTCGTCCATGGTCTGAGCGGCAAAGATCCGGGCACGCACGCCATGATGAGTCGCTTGTTCGACATGGCGACGGTCGAATTCGGCCAGCTTGGACACGGCCACGACCTCGATATCGAAACGCGTGGAAAGCCGTTGCAGAAGCTGGGCCTCGCGGACTCGACCTCCGCTACGCGCCGGCCAGGGGAGGTGGTGTGTGACGAATACAATGGTCGGGCGGGCAGAAGACGGCACGACCCGAAGGTAACTACCCGGTACTTTAGTTGGGGAACGTCGATGCCCGGCGGCGCAGGAGCAACTTAGGCTTCGGCTGTGGAGCTGCCACGATTTCCGGACCCGCATCCTGAAAACCTGGCAGCCGCGCTGGCCCGCATCGCGCCTGACGATGGTGTTGTGGACATCGGGGGCTGGTGGAAGCCACTCAACCGCGCCGATCACGTCATCGATCTGTTGCCCTATGAGACACGGGCAGGGGGTGGGCGGCTCGGTCCGGGCCCGGAGCGGTATACGCGCCAAACTTGGCACCAGTTCGACATCTGCCAGACGCCCTGGCCGTTCGCTGATGGAGCCTTCGATTTCGCCTACTGCGGTCAGACCCTGGAGGACATCCGGGACCCGATCGCAGTGTGCAAGGAGCTGAGCCGGGTCGCGCAGCGGGGTTATGTGGAGGTTCCTTCGGCCTGGATTGAGTGCACCTATGACGTCGATGTCGGGCCGCTCACGCACCGCTATCCGGGCTACGAGAAGCACCGATGGATCGTGCTGCACGAGGACGGGGAGCTGCTGTTCGTCCCCAAGCAGGTGTGGCTCTGCTTGATCGAGTTCATCCCCCGGGATGTGTCCCTGCGGTGGCGGACCGACCAGCGCATCTGGACGACCGCAGTGCATTGGGAGAACACCATCCAGGCGCGCGAGCTAGCCTTTTCGGGGCAAGAGCAGATCATCCCGATGCTGCGGGAGTACTTCGACCGGTTCGACTACGGCCCCTACCGGCTCAGCGGATGACCCGCGTCATCGCTCTGCGTTCCCTGGACGAGGCACAGGATGTGGCACAGGAGTGGGCACACCTGCACGCCGACGGGGCCAGTGACATCTTCACCTCACCCGCGTGGTGCCTGGCCAGCTGGCGGGCCTTACCTGACCTTGGCGGACCCTCGTTGCTGATCGCGTTGGAGGACGCGGGAATGCTGCTTGGTGTCGTCCCGCTCACCAACGGCCCGCTGGGCACCACGTGGGCAGCCAGCCCGCTGGGCGACGAGCATGATCTCCGAGTCCGCGGCGACCAGCCCTCACAGGAGGCGGTCTCAGCGTTGTTGCGATCGGTTCCCTGGATGGTGGAGTCTGGCCAGACGATGCTGACCGATGTACGACCCGGTGGCCTGCTTGCCCGTGCGGCGACTAGCAGACGTGGTTGCCCCGCCCCTGTTGTGTGCCTGAATGACCCAGACCCCGAGTTCGGTGCCCTGGGTTGCCTTCCGGGGTGGTCGTGTAAACGGCGGCGGGCACTACGCAGCGCGCGGCGCCGGCTAGAGGAATCCGGGACGGTCACCGTGCAGCGCCTAGCTGACCCGGCCTCGTTGGCAGCCGCCCTGCCCGCCTTCGCCCGAACCCGGCTGGCCTCGTGGACAGCCCGCGGACGCTTGGCTGAACTCCCGGTCATGGATCGGCACCCGGGCTTCCCGGAGTTCCTCACCTATACCGGCAGCAGCCTCGCCGCGCAGGGACAGTGTCTGCTCGCGCGCCTGAATCTTGACGGTGAGCCGCTGGCGCAGGCGCTGTTCTTCCGGTTCCCTGGCGCTGACCTGCTCTACATGAGCACCTATCAGCTGAGCGCTGCCCGATACAGTCCGAGTCACCTGCTGCTGGCCGAGTCCGCCCAGAGGGCGGTAGCTGACGGTGTCCGGGTCCTCGAACTGGGCCGAGGCGACGAGCCATACAAGTTCGTCCTCGGGGCACAAGCCCGCTACCTGCGAAACGTCGTCCTGCCGCCGGTACCGTGAGCGACCATGGGGCAGCGGAAGCGGACGCCTGACCCGCACCGGCGTACCGGCGGACCGGGTTTCTTCGCGACCACACTGCCCGGGCTTGGCCGGCTGCTTCGCCAGGAGATCGACGCTCATCCAGATCTTGAATCGGTCGGTGAACTCGGTCATGACGGTCGAGCTGACATCGTCTTCTTCCGGATGCGCCGCGGTGCCCGGCCGGAGTTCGCCGCTGTTCGACTCGCGGAGGATGTCTTCGTCACGCTCACGCACACTGGCAGCGGCCCGCCCCGGCGAGTCGTGGACTCGCTGATAACCAGGGCCGACCTGGAGCGTGGTCTGTCGGTGTGGACCCGGTTCGTGCGCCACCTGCATTCCTCGATGACCTACCGGGTGATCGCTCGGGTCCTTGATGAGAGCCGCTTCAAGCGCACCGAACTGCGTGACGCGGTGATAACCGCCGTGGCGGCTCACCGACCGCGGTGGCGCGTTGCGGACCCGGCGCAGCTGGAGTTGTGGGTGCTCGAATACGCTCAGGGGATCTTCGTGGCCGGACTGCGACTGTCTGACAAGCGGATGCGGCAACACGGCAGCGGTCGGCCCATCGAGCGGCACGGCGCGCTGCGCCCGGTGGTAGCCGCCGCGATGATCCGGCTGGCCGGGCAGTCACCAGGTCGGCTGCTGGACCCCTGTTGCGGCTCGGGCACGCTGCTGGAGGAAGCACTCGCCGTGGGATGGGAGGCAGTCGGGTCTGACCTGGATGCCGAGGCGGTCGGGATTGCCCGCCAGAATGTGCCCCGGGCTGTGGTGGATCGGGCTGACGTGCTGGCGCTGCCCCATGACGACGCCACGTTCGACGCGGTGGCGTCGAATCTTCCGTTCGGGCGGCAATTCACGGTCCAGGACCCGGCGCGCTGGCTGCGGCAAGCCTTAGCCGAGATGGCGCGGGTCACTCGACCCGGTGGTCGGGTCGTGATCCTGGTTCCGCCACCCGTCCCCCGTGGATGGAGTGAGCTCACCTTGGTCAGCAGCTACCCATTACGACTGCTCGGTGTCTCCACCCGGATCTGGGTCTTCGACCGCCGTCAAGCCCCGGACGGTGACCGCGCACAGCACAGCGACGATGCCGCGGCCGTGCACCGGTGAGGCCGAAGGTCACCCTGGTCGCTGTGGGCGCAGACGGGGCGACCGCGGTGGGCGCTCGCATCGGCGCCTTCGCCCGAGGCCTCGCCCGGCAAGGTTGGGACGTCACGATCATCGACCCACTGGTGCCGCCCGCCTATCTGATGGACCGGCTGCTCACGCCCATACCTACGGTGCTGCGCTCGATGTTGGAAAGCGCCGGAATCGAAGGGGACATCCGGCCGGCCACGGGATGGCGCGCCTGCCCAGCGCTGCGGGATGTGGCCACCGGCATGACGGTTGTCTCGGTGCCACCGTTCGCCCTTCTCGCAGCTACCACAGTCGCGCTGCACCCCCGAGTGCCCCTGGTCGTGGACTACCGTGACCCGTGGAGCGCCCGCCACGAACCTCCACTCCTCGCCCAAGCGACCAGAGCGATCGAGCGGCGCGCGCTGCGACGAGCCGCTGCCGTTACCTACGCGGGCGGACCCGCACTGGGTGACCTGCTCGCCCAACGCCTCCGGCTCCCACCACACCGGGTGATCTCGGTACCCAACGGCTTCGACCCAGCCGACATCGAAGGCCTCCACGCCGTACCGGT
This sequence comes from Actinomycetota bacterium, assembly GCA_030860695.1. Taxonomy (GTDB): domain Bacteria; phylum Actinomycetota; class Actinomycetes; order Mycobacteriales; family Pseudonocardiaceae. The sequence goes on along the minus strand of JALZHU010000075.1, from coordinate 2,489 downwards.
CCGGGCAGAACGAAAAGGGCAGCCGCTGGATCTGGTGATGAATGGCTACTGGTACGGCCGCAACGGCCCCGGCATCCTGCTCGACGCGCTGAAGCAGGTCGGCCCGGCAGTCGCTGAACTCACCATCATCGGTGGTGCCTCGCGACCGATTGCCGCGCAACTGCAGCGGACTACCGGGCGTCTGCTTGCGGCCCACTCCACAGGATCACGTCGAGAACTTTACGAACGACTCCAGGAAGCCGACGCCGCCATCGTGACCATGGACCCCGCCAGCGCTGTGGAATCCCGCATCCCCACCAAGGTCTACGACTACCTCGCCACCGGCGTTCCCGTAATCGCGATCTGCCCACCCGGGGCGGCACTGCTCCAGATCCCCGAGGCCCAACGGTTCCATCACGTCCACCACCGTGACATCGACGGCCTGGCCACGCTGCTCCGCAACACCATGCAAGACCGCACCGCCCTACGCCCAGGGCGGCTCGGCGCGGGACCCACCCGTGAGCACGGCGTCAGGACGCTGCACATCCTGCTCCACCGTCTCGTGCAACAACACAACGAGAGCGTCGGTCTCGTCGGTCGAGGTGTTGCTCAGGCCGCTCACCAAGCCAGTCGCGCAGCGCCGCGGTTTCGTTCTCCATCCGGGACAGGTTGCGGGCAGGTTAACGGCACGTCGTCGACCGGGCAGGCCCCTTGAGGGATTGCCATCACCGCAGCAACAGGAGTGCACATGAAGATCGGCATCATCGGTGCAGGCAACATCGGCGGCACATTGACGCAGCGCCTTGCGGCGCTGGGGCACGCCGTCTCGGTGGCGAACTCGCGCGGTCCCGAGACGTTGCGTGACCTGGCCGCGAAGACCGGCGCCACTGCGGTCTCCGTTACCGAAGCGGCGCGCGACAAGGACCTCGTCGTCGTGACCATCCCGGAGAAGAACATTCCCGACCTGCCGGATGATCTGTTCGCCGGCACGGGCGACGTCGTCGTCGTGGATACCGGCAACTACTACCCTCAGCAGCGCGATGGTCGCATCGACGCGATTGAAGACGGCATGGTCGAAAGCCGTTGGGTGGAGCAGCAGCTCGGCCGACCAGTGATCAAGGCGTTCAACAACATCTACGCGGACCACTTGCGGGACAACGGCCGCCCGGCAGGGACGCCCGGACGCATAGCCCTGCCGGTAGCCGGTGACGACGACAGCGCCAAAGCAGTGGTCATGCAACTGATCGACGAGCTCGGATTCGACCCCGTAGATGCTGGCAGCCTGGACGAGTCCTGGCGCCAGCAGCCTGGCACCCCCGTCTACACCACCGACCTCGACGCTGACGGCGTGCGACGCGCGCTGTCGGAGGCGAACCCGGAGCGCGCACCCCAGTGGCGCGCCACACCCAACAGCCCCGGCAGCTTCACCGACCCACGGTGATTCAGGGGGACGAGCTGGTCGATCTCTGCGCCACCTCCGGTGACCCGGTCGGCCTGATTTGAGGCATCCGTTCAGGATGCCGAAGAGCCGGTTGGCCAGTTGTTGGCGTAATGCGGCGTTGTGTTCGGCGCCGCAGGTTTTGAGTTAGTCGTAGTAGGCGCGGGCGCCGAGCGAGGCGTTCAGTGCGCTGAAGGCACTGGGTCATGAGCGCGTCGATGAGCCGTCGTTGTATACAAACCGGGCTACCACGACTTTCTTCTTGCCGGAGGCGCGGGTGATGGGGCTGGTGTCGGCGTAGTTTTTGCGGGATTCCGCGCCGATGTAGCGGGTCGGCGCTGTGGGGAAGAGATTGGCCACGTAACGTGGTTATCCGACTACCCATCTGAAGTGCTAGCAATTAGGCTATCACCCAAGTGGGTGCAATATGGTTGATTTATTACCGCAACCTAAAATCCGGCTAACACTGCGGCGGCTGGTCTCGACGAAGTGGTGGGACGAGGTGACGAACCGTGCCCGCCTGACGGGGAGACAGTGATGGTACAGGATGTTGATGTTGATGTACGACGGCAGGAGTTGCTGAGACGGATACAGACCCACCAAGCGAATATCGACACGTACGTGCGAACAAGCCAACGTCGTCGTGACCTGTTGGCTAATATCAGTATTGTCAGTAGTGCTATTGCAGCAGCTCTAGTGGTGGGTCCCACCGTGGGTGGCGTAACGTTCACAGAAACAGTGCAAAGAGGCCTGGGCTTCGAGAAAAGTTCGAGTGTGTGGCGCTTGCTGTGCTTGGCCTCCCTAATCGTGAACCTCGTGGCGGCGATTTCTGCCAACCTGAACAAGTCTAATGATTCAACTGAACGTATCAACATAGCAGAGGCGTGCTATGCAGAGTTGGAAGGGCTGCGAGCAAAAGTTGAGATTGGCAATCTGCCAGTCAGCACCGCTTTCGGCGAATATAGACGGCGGTGTCAAGTGGTGAATGCACCACCAGCCTCGACCAGGAATTTGTTGAGAACTTCGGTTGGTTTGAGCCAGCCGAGTGTCTGACGTGGACGGTTATTGAGTT
>JALZHU010000348.1 GCA_030860695.1 Actinomycetota bacterium | reverse complement strand
GGCCCGATCTATACGTAGAGCTCACATCGACTCTGGGCGCAACAGTGCTCACCCACCGGCGGCTGAGGGCGTACCACCCTGCCGCATCAGCGGCCGGCCGGTACGAACCCCATTAGGAGCGCTTTGAGGGAACCGCGCCCGGCCGGATCTTACCGGCGCAGGCCGGCATAACTAGGCGCTAAACGCCTAGCCGGGTATCGGCGAGACGTGCTGCCGCTCGGGGAGAACCTGCCCGGATTCGCACCGTCCGCGGGCTCACTCAAGAGGAGCTGTCGCGGTCCTCTGGGGTCAGCGTGAACACGATCAGCCGGCTGGAGCGGGGAACCCACACGACCGCCCGGCGCTCCACGTTGCAGGCACTGTCCGTGGCGCTGGGCACTGACCCGGGGCGACTGCGGGGCCTGGTGCCACCGGAGCAAGATACCGCCGGTGCTGAGCAGCTGCGCCGCGCCGTGCGCGCACTCGATCTCCCCGACTTTGCCGAGCCTGTCGAGGTGGTGGCGCTGCCGGAACTGCACGACGCCTCGTCGGGAGCTTGGTCGGATTACCTCGCCGGCCGACACAGCGAACTACTCGCCGGGCTGCCGCTCGTCGAGCACCGCGGGCGCCGCTCTGAGCGCATCGCGGAGCTGGCCGCGCACTACGGGGCGTTCTGAGCCGCTGTGTGGCCGCGGTATCAGCTGGGCCATCTGGTTGATCGGTCGCATTGGCCTGCCGCACACGCCCGCTGCAAGAATGTCGGGCATGGCCGAGACATCTGCGGGTTCCGCTGACACGCCTCCGCGGTGCCCCCCTCGCCCGTCCACTGTTTCCGATCTTGGGTTCGTGCGCAGGCCCATGGTGCGCTGGCTGGATCCCCACCAACTCGTCGACACCGCTGTCCGGGTTTTGCTCTCCGGTGTCTTCAGCTCCTACGCCGACAGCCGGCAGTTGCAGGCGTTGGAGCCCGCGGAGGTCCCGGACCATTCTGGGGAAGCCCATCTGTGGCTGGACTACGTAGCCGACCTCGGCGATGGATGGAACTCGACCTACACCGTGGCTAGGCTCCTGGCTACCGAAGACCTCAAGCTCGACTGGGACGGCGAGACGCACTCCACAGAGCGAGGGCGGATTCTTGTCATGGGGGGCGACCAGGTGTACCCGGTGCCCAATGCCGTGGAGTATGAGAACCGCATGCTCGGTCCGTACCGGGCGGCGCTGCCGTGCGTCCCCGGGGAGGCTCCTGAGCTGTTCGCCATTCCGGGGAGCCATGACTGGTATGACGGGTTGGTCAACTTCATCAGCATCTTCTGCCGCAACCACTGGATCGGCGGATGGAGAACGCGCCAGCACCGGAGCTACTTCGCGCTTAAGCTCCCGCACGGCTGGTGGCTGTGGGGCATCGACATCCAGTTCGGTTCCTACATCGACGAAGCCCAACTGCAGTACTTCGCCGACGTCACAGTGGAGCAGGTACAGCCCGGGGACCGCATCATCTTGTGCATGGCCAAGGAGGTCGAAAGCGGCCGGAAGCGAGCTGAGATCCATTCCGACCGGGATGTGGAGTACCTCGAGCGCGAGATCATCCAGCCCAGTGGCGCTCAGCTGTTGCTGTACCTCAAAAGCGGGAAGCACTACTACGCGCGCTACGAAGAGGAAAAAGGCTGCCGTCAACACATCACCTCAGGCGGCGGCGGCGCCTTCTTGCACCCCACCCACAACCTTCCCGAGCAGGTGGACCTCCCCGGAGCCCAAGGGACCATCAGCTACCGCCGAGCCGGCACCTACCCGTCACCGGTGGTATCGAAGCGGCTAAGGAAGCGGATCTGGCTGCTTCCTCCCTACAACCTGCCCCTTGCCGCAGTGTTCGGCACCGTCCAAGTGCTGTTGGCGTTCATGCTGGGACTGCATTTAGGAGACCGCCACGTCTCACTCGGTCTGGGTGACTTGCGTCGGGCTGTGTGGGAAAGCCCGACATCCTTCCTTCTCATTCTGCTGATGATCGCATCTTTAGCCGGGATGGTGCGCTTCGCCCACGAGGTCAGCGGCGCCGGCCGGTTCCTGCTGGGGATGGTCCATTCGACGCTGCAAATCGTCAGCGTGGCCGGAGTCATGCTCGTCGCCTCCTGGCTGTCGTCTGCCCTCGGGCTTCAGGGTGTGTGGTCTTTAATCGCATTCCTCGCCATGGTCGGGGTGTTGGGTGGCATCGCGGGAACAGTGGGACTGTCGGGCTACCTCTGGGCCACCAACTGTCTTGGCCTGCACGGAAATGAGGGGTACGCACCCCTGCATCACCAGGACCTTAAGCATTTTCTTCGTCTGCACATCGAGGCCGACGGTTCCCTGACGGTTTACCCGATAGGCGTTAACCGAATCGGCCGAAAGTGGATACTGTGTCCGGACGCACCTGCACATGCTCCGTGGTTCGCCCCCCATGGCTCTGAGCCCCAGCCGCATCTCATCGAAAAGCCAATCACGATCAACGCTCAACCAAACCCAGGAAACTCCGAGACTGGCCCAAAGCGTATACCGTCATCATGAAGCGGCGTTTGACAGCCGGGGGTCTCGATGAGGCGGACGAGCTGGCCTAATGTAGCGCCCGCCGCCCAGAACGCGTGCCACTCGACGACCTCGACGCCGAGTTCGGGAACGTCAGTGCAGTCCCGGGAACGTCAGCGCGGTCCCGTCGATCGGGAGGGAACGTTGTGTCAGGTCAGGACAACCAGCGCCCCCGTCGCACCCGGGAGGACTATGAGCGGGGGCTGCCCGGATACCACGACCCGACCGCTGGGTTCGGCGGGGCGGCACCGGCGCACAGCGCGCTGACCCTGCGCGCTGTGCTGGCCGGCTTCGGCTTGGTGTTCTGCACCGTCACTGCGGTGTTGACGATCATGGCAGGCCTGATGGCTATGGGTGTGGCGCTCGCGGTGCTCGCGGCGGTGGCGCTAGTGGACCTGGGATGGGTAATACATCGCAAACGCCGTGGCGAGCCCGGTTGATTCTCCCTCGTCAGTCGGCGGTGAGATGATCAGTACGGTGCGAAACACGGCACGCACTAGGCGGGCGAATAGATCCTCGATCAGCGCTGCCGTGAACTTGGCCAAAAGGGTGGCGAGGAAATCGGCCATGACTCCTCCCGGATTGACGGGTGCCGCGTCCAGGCGACGGTAGGTCGGCGGGATGGACAGCGGGCTGTCACCGGGTAGCCGTCGGGTGAAGGGGACGTGACGGCGTCATACGTTGCCACAGCAGTGCCGCGACGGTGGCCACACCGGCCGAGCCCAGTGCGACGCCCCATTGGTGCGGCAGCAGCGGCCGGCAGCCGAAGAACCAGCTCACCCCCGGGATCTGCACGATGGCCGCCAGAACCGCCGCGGACCCGAGGGCCGCGGTCATCACCAGCGGCGTGCGGCCACGCACCGCCATGGTTTGGCCCAGCTGCGCGCCGACCAGGGCGATCAGTGCCGTGGTGCTGGCCTGCCCGGGCGAACTCACTGGTCTGGCAACCAGCCAGGCGGCCGCGGCGGCACCGGCCGTGGTGGCCGCCCGCAGGTACATGTCTCGGGTCAGCGCCGACCCGAGAGAGGCCTCCGGCCCCTCCGCCAGCAGCTGCTCCGCGGTGGTGTCCGGCGGCGGACGGACGGCCACCGCCATCGCCGGCAGCACGTCGGTGACCAGATTGACCAGCAGCAGCTGCCGTGCGTTCAGCGCGTCATGACCGCTGAGCAGCCCCGCGCCGACGGTGAACGCAATTTCCCCGAGATTGCCGCCGAGCAGGATGGACAGCGCGTCACGGACCGAGGACCACATCCCGCGGCCCTCGACGATGGCGTCGGTGATTGTCTCGATCCGGTTGTCGGTGACGACCACGTCGGCGGCATCACGGGCGGCCTGAGTGGCCCGTTTGCCCAGCGCGATGCCGACGTCGGCGAGCCGGATGGCCGGGACGTCGTTCGCGCCGTCACCGGTCACCGCGACGACCCGCCCGGCACGGCGGAGCTGACGCACGATCCGTGCCTTCTGCGCCGGGTCGACGCGAGCAAAAACCGAGATGTCCGGTAACTGCTCGGAGAGGTGCTCGTCGTCCATCCCGTCGAGCTCGGCACCGGTGACGACCCGTCCCCCATCGAGCAGACCCAGCTCTGCAGCGATGGCCTCCGCCGTGCTCGGATGGTCCCCGGTGATCATGGTGACGTCGACGCCGGCTCGCCGCAGGGTGCCGACGGATTCGGCGGCGGTGGGTCGGACGGGGTCGGCCAGCGCCAGCAGGCCGCACAATTCCAACTCACGCAGCCGGGACTCATCGAGGTCGGGACGCTCAGAGGTGGTGCGCTCGGCGACGGCCAGCACCCGGTAGCCCCGGCGGGCCAGCCGATTTACCTCCTGCTCGACGCGGCGGCGGTGCGCGGCATCCAACCGAATGGTGCTCCCTGGGGTGGTGCTGTCGCGGCGCCACCGGGTACACCGTGGCAGCACCACCTCGGGGGCGCCCTTGACGCTGAGCCGGTGCGTGTCCCGGCAGCGCCACAGTGCCGCGTGGTAACCGCGGGAGGGCTCGAAGACAAGCTGGTCGAGCTGGCGCACCTCGTCGAGGCCCTCGTCGGGGGCGACGCCGGCCTTCCGCGCGCCGCGCAGCACCGCCCGGTCGGTCTGGTGTGGCACCTTGTCGTCCTGCCAGGGGCTGGCGCGTACGGCCACCGCGACGACCTGCCGCAAGTGCTCGTCGAGCTCGTCGAGCCCGGCGCTGCGACGGCCGTCAGAAACCTGGCGCAACCGGATGCGACCCTTAGTGAGGGTGCCGGTCTTGTCAAAGCACAGCACGTTCACCCGGCCCAGCGCCTCGATGGTGGACGGGTTGCGCGCGAGCGCGCCACGCTGGGACAGCCGGCGCGCGGCGGCGAGCTCGGCAACCGTTGCCACGAACGGCAGCCCCTCGGGAACCGAGGCCACCGCCAGGCTCACCGCGCGCCCCAGCGCCTGGTTGACCGGGCT
>JALZHU010000347.1 GCA_030860695.1 Actinomycetota bacterium | reverse complement strand
GAGAGATGATTTCTCTCTCCTCGGCACGAATCTCCGCACCCCGCACTGACAATGACTCCCTTCCCTCTGCCAACAGGGACAATATGCTATCAATCTCGATGGTGCACTCACCCTATGACACCAAGGACAAATTGTTGCCAAAGTATTTTTCGTCCCAAGGAATTTGGCTGATGATGTTGATTCTGAAGATGGGGAAACCGCACCGCCGTCTTCCCGGCGCTGCAGTGCGGAAGTCGCTCTGTCTGGCATGGCCATCGTGTTTGGCTGCATCATCGTGGTCATGACGGTGATTGGCCTTCTCCTGGGGCAGGTGAAAGGAGCCGACTCCCCCCAATTGGTGCTGTCAAGCCCACAGGTCAAGGTTGGCGATCCCTACTCAATCATCGCCTCGGGGTTCACGCCCGGGGAGGACGTGCAGTTCTCCTGGACCGGCCCGATCAACGGCACCATGGGTCCCTTTCGCGCCGACATCGGTGGCAGCACGACATTCGGCGGAATCTTGAAGACACTTCCAGGGGCCTACACCGTCACCGCCGAGGGACTAACATCGAGGCGTATCGTTTCGACTCGGTTGGTCGTTCAGCCCGGCAACTGAGGCGAACATCGGCTCGGACTGGACTGTACGAGCACCCGGCTACACGGTCATTCTCCAATTCGCCGCCTAACCGGTGACTCTCATCGTCAACCCCACGGTCGGTCAACAGCCGCTGGGTCGCTGCTCCTTGTCCAGGATCTGTCCACAAATCACCGATCACCGGGGAACGTGCCGGCAGGGTCGCACCGCGTCAATCAGCAGCGGGGTGAACCGCTGCGTCCAGCGAAAGGCCTCTGCTATTCAAACTGAACTCCGACCCAAGCTAACCAAGCAAAAGTTTCTAGCTCAGCGTTGTTCGTGGACGCTTATTGACCCGGCACTACATCGTCGTCCCCGCCGACTGACTTTACTGGAATCTGCAAGCCGTCGGCTTTCAGCTGGCCGAGGTCTAGCCGGGGGGCTGGACCGCGTTCTCCGTTGACGTTGCGGACGCCTACTTGGCTACCGTCGGGAAACACGATCCAGCCAATGCGGTTATCGACACCGTCCACATTACCCATACCTTCGTACAGCCCTGCCGGCTTCTGAGCCATCTCCGCATAGTACTGCAATTGTCCAGAATTGATGGTTACCGTGCCGCGGGTGAAGGAGGTTGCGCTGAGGGTGCCAGTCAACACGACACCCCTCTTACCGCGCAGGTCAAACCTGGTCGCCCATCACGGTACCTTCCAGCCAGGCTTCGATCTTGTTGCCATCGCAGAGGTAACCGGCGGCACGGTTGCCTTTAATGGCGATCGCGACCGCTATTTGGTTCTCGGAGGCGCCAATGAAGACGCCTTCCCGTGCAGGGGCCGGAGGAGGCGCGGGGGCAAAGCTGGGCTCAGATGCGATGGTGGGCTGCGTTTGAACCCCGAGCCGCGGCGGCGAAGGTGACCCGTTGTTGCTCAAGGAAGCAGCTAGCGTCATCGTCACAACGCCCAGCACAACGAGTGGCAGTCCAGCACCCGCCGAGCTGATCTCCACTCCGAGGAAGGTGACCTTGCCGCCCGCCTTATTAGGGAATTTGACCAGTACCAGCGCACCGAAGAGCACCAGCACGATTCCTATGGCCAGTAGGACGTACATCTGCACAGCACCAATCTGAGCGGATCAAACTAGGCCCTCAACGCCAATGCGGCGCAGCCGATTCAGCGCCCGGTGGTGCCCCACCCGGACCGCTCCCGGAGTCGAGCCCACGGCCTGGGCGGTCTCTTCTGCGGACAGCCCCACGACGACCCGCAGGACGAGAATCTCGCGCTGTTTACCCGGCAATGTGTCCAGCAACTTGGCTATTCTCCCGTTCAATTCGCTCTGCATCACCCGCGCCTCCGGACCATCGGACAATTCGCCCGGGGTATCGGGGATCTCCGGGACCGGCTGGGCGCGATTGCGGGCCGAGGACCGGTGAGCGTCGGCCACCTTGTGCGCGGCGATGCCATACACAAAGGCCAGGAATGGCCGGCCTTGGTCGCGGTAACTAGGCAGGGCCGTCAGCACCGCGAGACACACCTCCTGGGCTACATCATCCGCGGAGGCGAACATTTTTTCCTTGCTACCGACGCGGGCGCGGCAGTACCGCACCACGAGGGGACGGATCCAGCGGAGCAGGCCCTCAACGGCATCTCGCTCACCGTCGACGGCAGCACCAACAAGAACGTCGAGGTCGTCCCAGATTGTGCCCTTGGGCCAGATTGTGCTTTTGGACTTGCTCTTACCAGGAAGAAGCGCGGTCACATTCTTAGTGGACTTTGTCTCGATCGCCTGCGCGAGTCGATTAGTCAGTGATTGGACATCGGCGACTGCGTGGTCCCCGTCTGGAGCCGGTGACCTTTGCGGGTCAAATACTGAAAGCGTAGCCACAGGATGCCCTCTTTTTGCTGATTGACCAGTCACCGTGTTCTAGTTTCCGGTGCTACGAGTTCTGTCGAGTTCTGAGTTCTGTCGATGAAGACCTATGAACGGAGCAGCAAGAGTTACCCGGCCGTGCCAGGAGCGACACAGCCAGCAACACATGCGACACCAGCAGTGCCCCGACGTGAACGCGTAGTACAACGCGAAGACGATCAAGCCCTGCACAGATGGACTTGCCACCTCGACACACCGGCGCCGACGATCGAGGGACGATCCCGCCTGCTTCTCCAATATCCTGGACGCCAAGAGACCGGTCATCCTGTTCACAGACCATCTTTCGCGTACCCCAGGCCATGCAGTCCCGGTACATCAGATGAGGTAGCCCGGGGATGGTTTCTACATCTGTGGGATGATTATGGCCGTCTCACCAGGGAAAACGGTACCGACATCTCCATGAAGGGATGCCTCCAGTTTGCGATAGGTGAACACTCGACACCGGATTGACCGGAAAATGAAAGCCACCTCACGACCGACGCAGTGCGGCCCATCACGACGCTGATCCGGGCACCGCTGTCGCCCTCGAAGGCCCGCACCGTACCGCCAGCAGCCGTGCTAACGCATGGCGCCGACAGGGTTGGCTCGGCGCCTGGTGTGGTACCCGCAGCCATCGACCCTATGGGAGGAGTATCGATGGCTGAGGCACAACAGCTGACGGCGGAGGACGTCGACGTCGTCGACCTGCTGATGGCCCAACATTCGTTGATTCGTGATCTCTTTGATGAAGTGAAGACCGCCCGAGGCGAGGCGCAGCAGGAGGCTTTCTACCGGCTGCGCCGGATGCTGGCGGTGCATGAGACGGCCGAGGAGGAGGTCGTGCACCCAGCAGCGCGGCGGGTGTTAGCCGGTGGCAACGACGGGTTGGTAGACGACCGGCTGGCCGAGGAGAACGAAGCCAAGCAGATGTTGACCCGGCTGGAGGATTTGCAACCTGGCCAGCCGGGGTTCCTGGAGCTGCTCGACAAGTTGCGGATGGCCGTGCTGGCACACGCCCGCTCCGAGGAGCGCTACGAGTTCATGCAGCTGCGCGACAAGCTCGACCCCAGCGCGCTGCGGTCCATGGCTGGTGCGGTCAAGGCCGCCGAGGCTGTCGCGCCGACGCATCCGCACGCAGGCGTGGAGTCAGCCGGGGCCAACCTGATGGCCGGCCCGATCGCCGCGGTCGTCGATCGGGTCAAAGACGCCCTGCGGGGCACCAGCGGCACGTCCGACGACCCTCGAAGCTGACCGACATCCCACCACGGAAAGGGCTTTACTGTGACCTTCAATCCGCTGACCGAAAAAGGCATTCCGCTGGAGCGCCAGCTGCGTAACTGGCGGGAGCTAGACGTCACTCCGGTCGACCCGGACGACACCGACCCCTACACCAAGTGCCGCATCATCACCATGAACGGCATCGAGGTGGAGGCGGTGCTGTTTAGCCACCATTTCAACCGCATCTGCCCCGACCGGGAGGTCAAAGAGCAGCTGGCGCACACCCGCTACCTCGAGCAGCAGCAACAAAAGGTGGTCAACTGGCTGCTGCCGGGCACCGCGTCGGTGCTGGAGACGACGATCTCCTATGAGCAGGTCGCCGTCGACCTGACCAGCTGGGTGGCCCGCAACGAGCCGGATCCCTACTTGCGGCAGGCCTACGAGTTCGGCGTGCTGGAGGACTTCGATCACCTCTACCGCTACGCCAACCTCTACGAGATGATCGAGCACCGCAAGGCGGAAAAGATCGTCGACCAGCTCACCGAGGTGATGCCCGGCCGGCCCACCATCATGGAACACCGTCACCCGGTGGACAACGTGCGTGACCCCTACAACCGTGGCACGGCCGCTCCGATCTCCAAGCTGCACGCGCTGACGATCATGTCGGCCGAACAGCAGACGATGAACTTCTACATGAACACCGGCAGCATGTACATGGAGCCCATCGCACGCCAGCTCTACCAAGAGATCGGCCTGATCGAAGAGGAGCACGTCACCCATTACGAGTCGCTGATAGACCCCGGGGAGACATGGTGGGAGCGGCTGGTCACCCACGAATACAACGAGTGCTACCTGTACTACTCGTTTATGCAGCAGGAATCTGACCCGAAGGTCAAGGCGATCTGGGAACTGCACCTGAACATGGAGCTGGAGCACCTGCGCATCGCCACCGAGCTCATGCGCCGCCACGACGGCCGCGAGCCGGAAGAAGTCGTCGGCTCCGAGCTGCCGCAGGCGGTGACTTTCGAACCGAACAAGGCCTTCCTGCGCGATCTGCTGGCCACCCAAATGGACCTGACCACCCTCGGCGCGGGCTACGTTCGCGACCAGCACGAACGCTTCCAGCGCATGCAGGAGCAGATCCACGGTGGGGACAAGCCACCCACCGAGCGGGTGATTGACATGCATCGCGAGAAATTCGGCGAGGAATACCGCATCGAAACCGACGGCGCGCACCCCGACCCTCAGCTACGGCAGGAAGCCGGCACCCGCCGCTGACCAGGTGATCCACTCTGGCGC
>JALZHU010000346.1 GCA_030860695.1 Actinomycetota bacterium | reverse complement strand
GTGCTATAGCACTCAATGCCACTCACGGGTCCAGCCTGGCTACCATGCCCTCACAGCTACGCACCACCACCCGGCATGCGTCGGCTACCGCCCGGCCGGAGACCGGGTTCTCCGCCCGCCGGCGCCAGCGGGCGAGTGCTTCCAAGGCTGCCTGTCGCTGCTCGTCCGCGCCGGAGCCGGGAGGTTGCCCTAGCCGCGCCACCGTGGTCGCGCCGGACCCACCAAGTAGCCGTTCCGCCTCGTCCAGCTCCGCCTTCGGCAGGGTGATCGCGCCTGACCGCAGCGCAGACAGCATCCGCAGCTCAGCGAACTCATGCGCGCCGGCGAGGATGCGTTCCACCTCGCCGCGCAGGGGCCCACTGCTGACCCGCGTGTCGCCATGCAGCACACTGTCCAGCGCCAGCAGGGCCGAGCGGGCTTTGAGTAGGTCGCGACGCTCAGCGAACTGTGTGTTCAGCACTTCCTGCAACTCATCCAGCCCACTGCGACGGACCAGCTCGTCGGCGAGTGCGGCTGGAGTGTCCATACCTTGCCGGATGAGCGTCACCGACAACCGGAGTCCGAACAGACCGAAGCGGGCCAGCAGTGCTGACCTGGACTCCAAGCCCTCCCCCGGCTGGATCGCGGGCGCCGCAGGGGAATCAGCCCGCAGGAAGCGGTCGGTGGACAGCAGCAAACGGTCCACCTCCTCCCGCGGAGCGCGAGACAGTTGCGCCAGTGCGTCGAACTCAGCCTGTCGCAGCGTGCGGCCAGTTTGCGCGAGCAGCCCCGCCACCGGCACGACACCCTGGCACAGCCCGCGCAGCGTGGGGTCTTGCCGGTAGCGCTGAGCGATGGTCTTCGCCGAGAACATCGCGTCGACTCGGCCGCCGCCGATCTCGTCAGCCCGCGAGAGCACCGCGACGGTGTTCACCGAACTCGCTCGACCCACTCCCCGGTCACGGAACGACTCCAGGAACTCAGCGTCGGCGGCGTGCAGGTGACGCATCAGGTAGATCACAGCATCGGCCTCGGTAGGAGAGTCGTCCTCCGGGGTGAGGAAGTTGAGGGCGCGCCGCGAGGTCTCGGTGAACGCCGACGCGATCCCCGGCGTGTCAATCAACGTCGCGACCCGCAGGTTTGGTGTGGGCCAATGCACCACCAGCCGGTTCAGCGCCTCAGCGGGGGTGCCCTGCAGATCGATGGTGAGTGCCCCGTCCTGCCGGTTCACCGGTAGTTGCCGGGGCGGGCCCTCCTTGGGATCCATCACGATCTTCGGGCTGTGCCCGTCGCGGTACCAGGTGACCACACGCGTGCACTCTCCGGCGTCGGTCGGCGCGATCTGCTCCCCCACCAGTGCGTTGAGCAGTGTCGACTTGCCAGCCTTGACCTTGCCTGCGATCGCGACGCGCAGCGGCTCATCGAGCCTGTCCAGCTGGTGACGCAGCCACTGCGCGGTCCGCGGTTGGTCGCGGTAGGCGTCCACTGCCCGACGGAGCACGGCACGTACGGTCACGGACAGGCTGCGTTGACCCCGCACCTGCACCGGACCGCTCATCAGCCCTGCCCCGCCGGAAGAAGCAGCGTGCGAACCTTCTGCTGCAGCGTCTCCAGACGCTCCAGTTCGGACTTGACCTCGGCCAGCCGGCGTTCCCGATCTCCCTTGGAGGTCTTCACCGCCTTCTCGGCGGCCCGCAGCGAATCCCCTAACGACCGGTTCATCTCCTCGGCTTGGGCGGTGAAGTGGTCCCGCAGATCACGCTGCACGCGCCGGAGCATGTCCCGAGACTCCTTGCTGGCCTGGAACTTGACGTCATCTACGTATCGGCGCACCGCGGCCTTCGCCTCGTTTTGCCGCCGGATGACAATACGGCGGCGCTCGTCGGTGATGGTCTTGCCGCCCAGCAGTATGCCGGCCCCCACCGAGAACGGGTTGATCAGCGACATCCCGACGACGGTCCCCAACATCCCGAACATCAGGACGCCGACGTAGCCGCCGCGCAGGCCGGTCAGCGCCTTCTGCCCGATGCCGAATGGCTCGCCCTGGCGCAGCCGCATGGCGCGTACCGAGCTCAGCGCATCGGCAACCTCGGTACGCAGCTTGGGCAGTACCAGGTTCTTCTCCTCGGAGAAGTGATCGGCGACCCGGGTGGCCAGCCATCGCGCCCGCTGGGTGGCCCATACCAGGTTCGCCGATACCGCCGACGCCACTTCCTGCTCGACCCAGGTAGAAAGCTGGCCCCAGGTCTTCGTCGGGTCGCCACCGTGGTCGACCTCTTCCTCCACCTGCCGGACGATCTCGCGCATCCGGTCGTTCAGGTCGAAGTCGATGTCCGCGGTGAGGTCGGCGATGCCGTCGTTGAGGGTGTGCTGCCAGCGCGCGGATCGTTCCTTCAGTGCCGCGGAGCGCTGCTGGGCCTCGGTGAGGTGCCTGATCAGTCCTTGTGCGGTTGCCGGGTCCTGCTGGGCGGCCTGCTCGGCGCGCAGCCCTCCGCAAAGCTGGTCGGTGACGGCGAGCACATCGTGCACGGTCGACCGGCGGGCCAGCAGGTCCGCCTGGCCCACGACGCGCTCGCGCAGGTAGCTGATCAGGGCCGGGAATCCTGATTCGGCGTCAAGGTCGGCGTCCTGGGTGCGAATCGACTGCACCCGCAGCGTGGAGGAGACGGACAGCAGCTCCGCGTCGATGTTCACCGCGGCCAGGTGCGCCCGGTCCAGCTCAGCGATGCGCCGCCACTCCGGATACAGATCGATCTTGGTGAGCACGCACGCCACGTTGGGGCACACCTTGGTGGCTTGGCTCAGGAACTCGAGCTCGGATCTGGTGTACTCCTGCGAAGCGTCCGACACGAGCAAGACGGCATCCGCGGAGGGCAGCATGGCCATCGTTGCCGCGCCGTGCACGGAGGTCAGCCCGCCGACTCCAGGGGTGTCCACCAACTCCAGCCCGCCGGTCAGAAGGCGACGCGGGAGGCCGACCTCGGCGTAGCTCCACTGCTCCCGGTTTGCCGGATTGCCGCTCTCCGAAATGTGTTCGGCGAGCTTGTCGATGGGTACCTCGATGCGCTCGGTCCGTCGCTGGCTCGGGTCGTCACCCTCGGCGTCGAGCTGGCGGACGAGGGCGGCCACCGGGGGGTCGGCATGCCGGACCACGGTGGGCACCGACGTGGCCATGTCGTCGTGTACCGGGCACACCGGCGCTCTCACCAACCCATTGATCAGCAGGCTCTTGCCTTGTTTGAACTCTCCGACCACGAGTACCCGGACCTGCTCGTCGAGCAGCCGGACACGGGCCTGCTGTAGCCGGTCTTCCAGGTCCGATCGGTCGTACTGGGCGATCGTCGCCAGCGTTAGATCCACGGCCTTGACCGGCGCCGACGGCGTCACTGTTCCTCCTCGTCATCGCCCAGTGCAGACAGCCAGTTCCGCCACCCTCCGTGATAGCCAGGGTGACGGAACTGGGTGCTGTGTGGAGTTTTCACCCGGAGGCTAACCCGTGGGAGGCCGTACATTCCGACCCTTTCGGGCCTGCCTACGCGGCGGCTTCCTCGGTGCCGTCGTCCTCGGCTCCGTCGTCCTCGGCTCCGTCGTCGTCCTCGTCGACCGAGTCCTCTGGAAGGCCCGTCCCGGCGGTCTCGCTGGATGCGTCGAGATCGGTCTCGCTGTTGTCGACGTCGTCCGAGTCGCCGCCAGTGGTGTCATCATCGGAGTCGGGCGACTCCTCGCTGCTCTCGCCTGCCACGGCACTGTCCTCGATTGTGCCATCCTTATTATCGACACCGTCATTATCCTGATTGAACGAGTCCTCAATCACGTTGACGTCGTTGTCCTGGTTGAAGGAGTCCTTAATGGTAACGTCGCCTTCCGCCTGGATCGTCGTGGTGTCCCGGTCATCGACATTGACGATGGTGTCGCGGTCGTCAATGTAGGTGAAGTTGTACTCGTCGGAGCCGTCTACCGCGACGTTTTTGACCTCATAGCGCTTCGTGATGTGGGCGATCTCCCGGACTGGGTCGTCGTCGTGGTATATCGACCAGTCATAGCCACCGTGCTTGACATGTACGGCCTCGTGGTCGGCCACCAACGGGGCCACGTCCCGCACGTCCTGACCGGTGAGACAGTCCAGGCCGTGCTGGGCCAGCACGGCGTGCGGGTCCTGCTCGAATTCCGCCTGAGTGTCCTCGTCACCCAATAGCTTCATGATAAATTCGACAAGCGAGGAAACAGTCAGCATGTCATTCACCTCCATTCTTTCTTCATATTGCGCGGATCGACAACCCGGGCCCGGGCCCGCCGCCCCGGGAGGAAGGCGGCGGATCCGGGCTGATCAACGCTGCTGGACGAGCTCGCTCATCCATTCGCGTCTCACGCGGGGAGTTCATCGTTCAGGATGTCCTGGATGTCGAGGGTCAAGTCACCGTTGTCGGCTTCGTCGAAGGAGTCCTCGATGTCGGCCACAATGCTGTCCGTGATCGTGCCACCCGCGTTGTCGACACCGTCGTTGTCCGGGTTGAACGAATCCTTGATGAAGTAGATGTCGTTGTCCTCGTTAAAGGAGTCCGTGAAAGTGAGATTATTGGTTACGGTGGTGCTCTGAGTGGCGTTTACGGTGGCGGCGCCGCCGTCACCGCCCGCGCCGCCGGCGCCGCCGGCGCCGCTCGCGTCCGTCGGGGGCGCCTCCCGTAGCAGCTGTTTGGTCATCGGCGGTGCTCCTCTCTTGCGCTCCCTGCGCTCCATCCCGGGACGGCACCAGCGTAGGCCGCGCCGGAGGTGAGTCCCACGCGCAGCGCCGGCAGCTTCCCCACGCAGTCCCGGCAGTCCCGGCAGTCCCGGCAGTACCGTAGGGCGCATGACGTCCGACAGCCTTGCCGCCGCGGTGGATCGGGTGATGCCTTCGGTCCGGGCGGATCTGGAGAGCCTCGTCCGGATCCCTTCGGTGAGCGCGGATCCGGCACGAGCCGGCGACGTACAACGCGCGGCGGAGGCAACCGCGGAGCTGTTCAAGGC
>JALZHU010000074.1 GCA_030860695.1 Actinomycetota bacterium | reverse complement strand
CGGTGGTGGCGCGTTCGCGCAGGAGGGGGGCTGTGTCGGGATCGTCGTGCCAGCCGGTGGCCAGGGCCTGCACCGCAGCCCGCCGGACCTCCTCGTCGAGGTCGGTGGTGGCGCGCTCGCGCAGGAGGGAGGCTGTGTCGGGATCGTCGCGCCAGCCGGCGGCCAGGGCCTGCACCGCAGCCCGCCGGACCTCCTCGTCGAGGTCGGTGGTGGCGCGCTCGCGCAGGAGGGGGGCTGTGTTGGGATCGTCGTGCCAGCCGGTGGCCAGAGCCTGCACCGCAGCCCGCCGGAGCTCCTTGTCGGGGCTGAGGATGGCTTGGATATGGAGTAGGGCGCGAAACTTGGGGCTATCGGCTAGCAGGATGGCACCGATGTGTGCGGTCAGTGAGATGACCGGTTCGGAAAAGCCCGTTGAGGTGGACAGGAATTGACCACGTAGCAGGTACCAACCTTGGTAGCGATCGCGACCTGCCCAATGTGGGCCCAATGCGGTAAATACCGGTAGGACGGCCTGTTTGACCGCGTGCGTGAGCGACGAGTCAAATCCTTTTTCACGTTCGTGAGCGGTTTCCAGGAGGGAGGTCACCGCGTCGATAATGGCGAGGCTCTGGGTGGACAGGACACCGAGCTTGCGAACCTCACCTATACACCGCACAGCGAGCAGCACATGCCGAGGTAGCTCACCTGGGCGGAGAAACCACAGCGGGTCAGCAGCGAGCAGGTGGTCAATGACCTGACCAGCAAATCGCTCAGGAATCATTCTTGTGACCAGAAGAAGGACCTCCTGCCAGGCAGGGTCAGGCCAGCGCCGACCAAACACCTCATTGGTGAGCTCATTTTCAGTCAGTTTCCGCTCGGCGAAACGCCGGCTGATGTCCTCGGCAGCGAGGTACTCCAAGAACGCACGGTGGACAAACCCATAGACCTCGGCACCGAAGTGGGAAAGGACGAAGTTGTGTTCTCGGAACTGATCCAGCATCGCTTTCGCGGCGGGCTTGGCCTGATCGGAGGGCAGCTCGTAACGTTGACGCAGATAGGTATCGAACTCAGCGAGCAAGTCCGAGCCGAGAATGTGATTGCCAGCAAGCCCAGCGGGGCCGTCTTGCATAACTCGCGCCACCGAGCACAGCAGCTCCAGCTTATCGTCATAATCGAGATAGGGCATGTCCTGATCGACCCGAGCATCACGCAAATGCTTACTGGGACCCCAGTGCTCGATCAACACCGAGACCGCGTGCTGGTATACCGCACGTCGGTCCCGGGGCAATCCCCGACGCCAACCGATGATCGACAAGATAGTCAACAGCATGGGGTTGCCAGCCAGCTCCCGCACCGCCGCCGAGTCGTCGACCGCTGCAAGTAACCTCTCACGCAGCCGGGCCTCCTCGATCGGGCTGTGGGGGCAAGCGATTTGGTACCAGCAGGTCACGAAGGCCTCAATCTGCCCTGGACCAAAATCCTGGAGCATGTAATGAGCGAACCCGGCCGCGTCTAAGACCGTCCGCTGATACCCGATTACGCGGGAGGTCACCACGATCCGCGCCCGAGGGTAGCGGGCAGCGAACTCAGCGATTTGACGAGTGACCATGTCACGCAGCTGCGGATCGAACAACTCGTCCAACCCGTCAAAGATCACCACAGCACGCCCGTCCTGGCGGAGGTAAGAATCCACCATGGATTTGGGCAGTCCCAATCCCTCCGTGGCGTGCAGATAGTCGATCAAATCCAGGAAAGTGCGTTCACGCCAGAGCGCAACAGCGTAAGTACGCAGCTCGACCAGCAACGGCAGCCACCCAGCCAACGCCCTCAACGGTCCTTCCGTGGACGCATCGGCCAGCGTGAGAGCCAGATAGCGCGCTAGCGTCGATTTTCCCGCGCCGGGATCACCCAACAGCAGCAGCCGCTGCTGGTCCGACTCCGCGAGCACCTGCACCACCGACCGCACTGGACGCTTCCGGTAGGCCTGGTGGACTTGAGCCAGCACCTCCAGGTCCACGCCGCCAAACAGCTCATCGCGGCCCAACTCACCGGCCTCGACCAGGCGTCGTACCAGCTCTCTGGGCAACTCCACCGGAGGCGGGTCCGCCCGCACGGCTTGAGCGACGAACACTTCCCGCAGCCTCACCGGCGGATGCTCGTCTTGCTCGATCAGTGGAGTCAGGACTTCCAGATCCACCCAACCATACCGCTCCCGCAGCCGCGCCAGATACTCCCGCCGCGCGGCGGCGAACGCCGCATCACCAGGCGCTGCAGTGAAGGGATAAGCAGTGGCGTATCGGTTACGCCACCTATCCAGGTCGACTGCACCAGGGGAAAGCCGCAACGGTGGCCTACGGCTGCGAGCGTAGCCAGCGCAAGCAGCAACGAATGCCTCGACCGTGTCCCACCGTGGCTTGCCACGCTTGTTAAGCAGGTTCCCGAAGGTCGCTTTGGACACCCGATGACCCGCCAGACCGGCGTGCTCTACCAGGCTGGCCAGGGATGGGTTGGCTACCTGCTGGTAGAGCTGACACAGCTCATCGTGCATGTGGCCCGCCTCCTACGCGGCCTAGGGGCTGCTCATTCCCCGCTAGCCGCGACTCCTCCAGTTTCCAGCCTTGTCCAGGCTGGCCAGAACTCGACATACCGACAACCACGGTGGATCGCGTCGTTCCCCAACCATCAAGGAGTCGACCGGGTCTGTTGCGTTGACGGATGACGGGCTCGGGCAAGGTGGGCTAATGCGTCGTCGCTCTGCTCGTGCGCCAGCGCCCAGGTCCAGCTCCGCGGGGTCCGCTTTCCGCCGGATGTGATCATGGTGGCGGTGCGCTGGTAACCGATGGGTGCAACGGTTCGTTCCGCTGCTCGTCGACGCTGCACGGCTATGCCGGCACGCCCCAGGGGATCGGTGGTTCATCGATGAGGCCTACGCCAAGATCGCTGGTCATGGGTCTACATGTACCGCGCGATCGGTCAGTTCGGGCAGGTCCGCGACCACTACGAACTCGGCCTCGATGTCGATCCCAGACACCGACTCCCAGCGGCCTTCACCGAACTCGTCCTCACCATCTAAATAGATCTAAATAGGGTGTCACAGCAGCCGGAACCGCCCACCACTCGCAATGCAACGGTGCCGTCGGACATCGACGCCTCCTTGTCCTGCTCGGTCCGCCTCAGCTCATCGGGTGTTTTTTCAGGAAGGCGTATGCGCCCTCGCCCACCGCGAGCGGGTTCATGCTCTGCAGCCCATGGGTGGCGTTGGCGATGCCGCACCGTTCGGCCTGCGGAAGCCAGGTCATGAGGAATCGCTGGACTTCCCGGAAGCCGGGCATGACCGACTCGCTGTCAAGGCCCATCACCGCCAGTATTGGCATGCCCGGCTTCTGCTTCGCCAGGTTGTCCGCTTCCGACATCTGGAACTTCCAGGACGCGACCGCGGGAAAGTCGACCGTGAATGCGGTATCGACGCATTGCTCGACCCGCCGCCACACGTCAAGTGGACCGGTCATCTCGACGGCGCTGAGGAAGCTCGGCCCGGCCACGTCCTCCATGTAGCGGAATGCGGCACCGAGCTTGTCACCGGACTGGTAAAGCTCTATGGCCCGGTTGACGACATTGGCGTCGGCTGCTGCGCCATCCGGCGACTCGCGGTGCAGCCACGGCTCCAGCAGGATCGCTGAATGCGCTCGCTCCGGGTAGGACAGCAGGAACTGGAAACCGATGACACCGCCGAACGAGTACGCCATGATGTGCGCTTTCTGGATGCCTAAGTGGTCCAGGAGTTGCTTGGCGTGCTCGGCGTCCTCCTCGATGCTGAGGCTGCTTTTTTCCAGGGTGCTGCCGTTGTAACCGGCTCGGTAGTAACTGATGAGCTGGTATTCTCCCAGCAGTGGGGGGTAGAACCGCAGTGGGGTGATCAGGCTGTCCGCGATATTGGTGCCATGGATGCAGAGAATCGGCTCGCCGCTTCCTAGCACCGCATACCGTAGCTCGGCGTTGCTGACTTTCGCCCGCTGGTCGTGGTCGACGTTCCATTCCCGACCAAGATAAAGGGTGTTTGTATACATTACATTATCCTTTTGGAGTCAGCTTACGGGAATTGCTTTTCTTGTCGTCTTCATCCAGCACCGTGACCCGTTGAGGGCGGCCACATCCTGCAGCGTCTGCTTCACTTCCGGAGGTCGCACGGAAGGCACGCTCGTTGTGGCAAACCACGATCTTGGCGCTGATCCGGTAGTGTGCTGTGGTTCACAGCGCCTGGATCGTGTAGATGGCATCCCCATCGCCGAGGAAACCGGAGACCGTCCGCTCGGGATAAGCCAGCTTGAGCGCCAACGCTACGGGCGCGTCGCGAGCGGCATGGGTCGGCGGCGAGCTGCTGGCCGACGGCCCGATCCACCAATTCCGCGGCGGTGCTGGTGCAAAGATTCTTGCGTGACATATTTGTCCCTCTTCCGCTCGTGACTTGATTGTCATGCGGTTTGTAGGAACAACCTAGCCACGGATTCCGGTAGACAGCCGCAGACGTCATCGCAGCAGACGGTCAGTGGCTGTCATGCGATACATCTGCACGCTAAATGCCGGGATGGACTCCGAACATCAGGAATTCCCCTAGGCTTTAAGCTGCAAGGAGAAGGGGCGGGCGTGATGATGGCTCACGCTGCTTGTTGGAACCGACTACAGCGGCCGACCTCCAGAGTGGGCTTCAAGGCTGTTTGGATGCCCCCGGCACCGGGTACCGCACAGAGTTGGCGCTGGGCCTGGGCAGGCGGCTCAGCGAGTTCTTGAGGCCAAGCGCTGGGCTCGCGAAAGTTCGTCTGAGGCGGAGTGAGCAGCTTCTCACGACCGCGGGTGATCATGTTGTCCACGGTGTCCCCCGCAGCCTATACCCACAGAGTGTGCACAGCTCGGGACAAACCGACATATGTCCGGAGGTCAATTGGAATGATCTCATGCTCACCACAGAATGGGCGTCGGCGACCCTGTCTTCTGCATCTTCGCGTCGGGTCGCTGGTGACCATACCGAGAGCGTCACCGACGCTGTCGGCGCCAGCCATCAGTACGAACCCGTGCCAAGTCCTTCCGCCGTGCATCGACGCACGAAGATCATCTGTACGATCAGCCCGGTCACGGCGACCCCGGAGAAGATACGAGAGCTGGTCCGGGCTGGCATGGACGTCGCTCGCCTCAACTTCAGCCACGGCACCCACGCTGACCATGCGCAGGTCTACTCGATGATTCGGGAGGCCAGCGACGAGGCCGGCCGGGTGGTAGGGATCCTTGCTGACCTGCAGGGGACCCAAGATCCGGCTGGGCCGGTTCGCGACCGGTCCGGTGCAGTGGCGCACCGGCCACGAGGCGCGAGTGACCGTCGAGGATGTGCCCGGTACTCACGACCGGGTCTCCACCACTTATGCGGGGCTCGTCAAGGATGCCTGCAAAGGCGATTGGTTACTAAT
This sequence comes from Actinomycetota bacterium, assembly GCA_030860695.1. GTDB lineage: Bacteria > Actinomycetota > Actinomycetes > Mycobacteriales > Pseudonocardiaceae. The sequence goes on along the minus strand of JALZHU010000074.1, from coordinate 15,159 downwards.
AGACGACGGCAAGGTGGCCCTGCTAGTACGCAAGATCGAAGACACCGAGGTGGTGTGCGAGGTCATCGAGGGCGGCACGGTCAGCGGCCACAAGGGTCTGTCCCTGCCAGGGATGAACGTCTCACTGCCGGCGCTGTCCACCAAGGACATCGCCGACCTGGAGTTCGCGCTGCGATTGCGGGTTGACCTGGTGGCGCTGTCGTTCGTGCGCTCCCCCGCCGACATCGAACTGGTGCACCGTGCAATGGACGAGCTGCCAGGGGGCGGCTGCCGGTGATCGCCAAGCTGAAGAAGCCGGAGGCGGTGGACAACCGCGAGGCGATCATGCTGGCCTTCGACGGGGTGATGGTGGCCCGCGGGGATCTCGGCGTCGAGCTACCCATGGAACATGTGCCGCTGATCTAGAAGCGGGCCATCCACATCGCCAGGAAGAACGCCAAGTCGATCATCGTGGCCACGCAGATGCTCGACTCCATGATCAGCAATGCCCGGCCGACGAGGGCAGAGGCATCTGATGTGGCTAACGCGGTGCTCGACGGTGCCGACGCGGTCATGCTCTCCGGGGAGACCAGCGTCGGTCGCTACTCGGTCGAGTCGGTGGCGACGATGAGTCGCATCGTGGAGGCTGTTGAGGTCGGCTCACCGAGCATCCCACCCGAGCATCCCACCGCTGAGCCACGTGCCACGGACCAAGCAGGGCGTGTTGTCCTACGCGGCCCGCGACATTGGCGAGCGGCTGGAGGCGAAGGCAGTGGTGGCCTTCACCCAGTCCGGCGATACGGCCCGCAGGCTGGCCCGGCTGCACACCCGCCTACCGCTGCTGGCGTTCACCTCGGAGCCCTCGGTGCGCAGCCAGCTCGTGCTGACTTGGGGAGTCGAAAGCTTCCTGGTTCCCCGAGTTGAGACCATCGACGCGATGGTCCGGCAAGTGGACCACGCGATGCTGTCGATCGGGCGCTACCAGCCAGGCGATCTAGTCGCGATCGTGGGCGGGTGCCCCCAACCACCGAGGACTCCACCAACCTCGTCCGGATACACCGCCTGGGCGAGGAAGTCCTTGGCTGACACTGGCGACCTGGGTGGGCCCGGACCACTAGGCGATGGCCGAGTCTGTTTGCCCGGCAACGAGTGGGCAGCCAGGATGTGGGAACCCAATATTGGAAGAAGAGATTCGATGCATATGGGGAAGGAGTAAGGCCGGTGACCGCGTCTACCCGTGAACTCGAAGCTACGGCACACACGATCCTTGCGGAGGGCAGGGGCATCCTGGCCGCCGACGAGAGTACCGGCACGATGAGCAAGCGCCTCGAGGGAGAGGGCATCGAGTCGACCGAAGAGACGCGCCGACGCTTCCGCGAGCTGATGTTCACCACTGACGGAATCGAGCAGTGGATCGGCGGCGTGATCTTGTACGACGAGACGATCAGACAGTCGACGTCCGACGGGACGCCGTTTCCGCAGTACTTGGCCAGGCGCGGAATTGCCCCGGGCATCAAGGTCGACACCGGTGCGAAGCCGTTGGCTGGCTCGCCGAGTGAGAAGGTCACTGAGGGGCTCGACGGGCTGCGTGACCGGCTCGAAGAGTACCGTGAGTTGGGTGCTCGTTTCACCAAGTGGCGGACGGTCATCACTATCGGCGAGGACCTCCCCACGCGGTATTGCCTCGAGGTCAACGCGCACTGCCAGGCGCGCTATGCGGCACTGGCCCAGGAGGCGGGGCTCGTTCCCATCGTCGAACCAGAGACGATCATGAATGGCAGGCACTCAATCGAGAGGTCTTACGAGGTCACGCTTGAGACACTCCACGAGGTGTTTCGGGAGCTTCATCGCCAACGGGTGGCGTTGGAGGGCATGCTGCTGAAGACCAACATGGTGGTTACAGGCTACGACGCCGATGACCGAGCCAGTGTCGAGGAGGTCGCGGAACGAACGCTGCAATGTCTCCGCCAGACAGTCCCCGCCGCGGTCCCAGGGATCGTGTTCCTGTCAGGAGGACAGAACGATTTCTACTCCAGCGCCCACCTCAACGCGATGAGCAAAGTCAAGGGCCTGCCTTGGGTGATTAGCTTCTCTTACGCACGGGCGCTGCAAGGTTTGACGATCAAGACGTGGGCCGGCAAGGAGAACAACGCCCGCGACGCGCAGGCAGCGTTCCATTATAGGTGCAGACTCACCGCCGCCGCCAACGCCGGTCACTGGTCCGAGGACATGGAACGCGAACCCCAGGAGGTTCTGTCCGAAGCCGAACGAGAGCTCGAGATGACAATTACCTGAGGGCGTCAGTCCGCGGTCTTCGGTCTACCCGCCAGGGACGACCAAAGAAGTTCCGTCGCATCAGTCAGGACTCCTACATCCTGGTAATCCGGGCATGGAATAGTACGGTGCCCCGGTCGCGGTCGAGGCCATCCTGCGACGGCGCTTGCGTGCCTCGCTGGTGGCCCAGGACAGACACGTGATCAGGACCGGTGGGAGCGCACTTTGCGGTGGGTACTTGAACGTGGCGGCGCCGCTGCGAGCACCACGTCTGCCGCTACATGCCACCCCGCACCTGATGGACGTGATATTCTGCCTGCTCCTCAACGGGTTCAGTCGCTCTTCGCGGCACGACCCTAGTATCTGCTGATTCCGCCACCAGACGCTAGGAAGCGAGATGGAAACATACACTTTGGTGCGAGAGATCAGCAATCTCTTGCATGAGGCAGCTGAGACGCATCACCGTGTTTTCCGAATCGTGGACGGGGCCGACGACGATTGGGCCTCCTGGTACGCGGACTGGCTCATCAACCTCTCAGAACTGCCGGCATTGCTCAAGACGAAGCCAGTCCGCAGCGAGCTGGTCTACCTGCTCGTTGGGCTGAACAAGCAGTACGTCTCGGACAGCCCCGACGAGCCTTGGGAGTCTTACTACGCTTCCCGTCTGCTCGACCACTTCCACCCATCCGTCGGCTGACGGCGACCCATGCGTTGTAGACGGACTGCGCGCCCGAAGGGAATCGAATCCCCAACCTTCAGATCCGTAGTCGCAAGTTCACCTAATAGGAGTGGCACTCATCGGCTTTGTCCTTCCTGCTTGCGTCGCGGCGTCACCCAGTAGCGCCCGGAGCGCAGGAGTTAAGCCGGACAGTTCGCCGTTCTCAATCTGGCTGGCCCGTCCGATGGTCACCCCCATCGCTTGCGCAACGTCACGCTGGGTCAGGCCACGCCGCTTGCGCATGTCGGCCAGCTGGTGTGCCCGGACCTGGGGATGAGCCAGGACGTGCCGCGTTCGACGTTCTCGCGACCGATCGCCTCGACGTGCTTGTCGCGGATGTCAGGCCAACGCACGGTGCTCATGGTGACGGCTCGTGTTCGGCGGTTCGTTCTTTTACGTAGGTCTCATAGAGTTGTTTCGCATGCGGGATGGCGCGGCGGTACCAGCCTGACCAATTGCCTCGCAGCCATCTTCACCGCGTTGGCCCGCGCCGAGGTCCTGCACGCCATCCCGTTCAGATTCCACGGCCACTTCATCACCAACCGGCCGCCGCGACCACACCCGCCTCGTCGGAGTAGAACCTGACCGCATGACCCGCACCGCGCTGGTCACGGGCGTCAGCCGCCGTCAGGGAATCGGGTTCGCCATCGCTCGTCGCCTCCTCACCGACGGGGCGCGGGTTTTCGCGCAGTCCTGGAGCCTGTACGACGCCACCGAGCCGTGGGGAGCCGACCCAGGTGGAATCGAGGCCGTGCTCACCGAACTGGGCGGCGAGGGCCCACGACTCGCCCACGCGGAGGTCGACCTGGCCGACCCCGCCGCGCCAGCCCGACTAGTGGCCGGCGCCGTCGAGCGGCTGGGCCCGCTGGATACCTTGGTTCTCAACCACGCACGCTCACAACTGGGCGCGGTCGACACACTCACCGCCACGGACCTCGACGAGACCTGGGCGGTCAACGTCCGCGCGTCGCTGCTGCTCGTCCGCGAGTTCGCCACGCAGTACCGGCCCGTCCCCCACGGCGGTCGCATCGTGCTGTTCACCTCCGGGCAGCACCGCGGGCCGATGCCGGGTGAGATCCCCTACGCGGTGACCAAGGGCGCCCTGCAGCAGATCACCGCCACCCTGGCTGACGCGCTCGCCGACCGCGACATCACCGTCAACTGCATCAATCCCGGGCCGACGGACATCGGCTGGGCCAGCCCGGACCAGGCCGCATTCGTGGCCCGGCACATGCCCCGCGGGCGGTGGAACTCGCCCGACGAGGCAGCCGCCGTGGTGGCCCTGTTGCTGGGCCCCGACGCCGCCACGATCACCGGGCAGGTTGTCGATGCTGAAGGCGGTTTCCGGCGCTGGACGTCCTGAGTTCCGTAAAAGGGTGATTTCTACGGTGTCGCCCTAGCTGGCTGTGGGTCTTGTCAAGTTGGTGAGTGCCCATGCTGAGGGGCCTCGTGTCGTACGGGGCTGTGTGGATCATGTGGAGGCTGGTCGGGGAATGGTGGCGGGGCGTTTGATCCGGGTTTGCTGTCCGGCGGCATGCCACCGGCCAGCCGGGTTGGGAAGTGAGGTGCTTAGCTGCAGCGGGCGGGGGCCGGCGTAGTCGCGGAACCGCTCGACTCCCAGCCGGGCCAACCGTGCCGGGTCGCAAAAAGCGCGCCGCGACTAGCCGGCCGACCTTGCTGCCCCGCACGTCGTGGGTCGCCCCACTGAGCCCGGGAAAGGCCCGGTCGAGCTGGTGGAGCAGCTGGTTTTCGTCGCGGTGCGCACTTCGACCCTGCGTCGCCGATGCACCACCCACGCCTGCAGCTCCAGCAGCGGCTCATCACCGAGAACTACCGGCACACCGGGTCCGGCCGACAACAGGTCGGCGATCGCAATTAGGTCGGCCCGGTCGGTCTTGACTGCTCGGCTGCCGTTGACTTAGCGCTGCGCGGTGACCTGCGCCGGGTTGAGCTCGGATGAGCTTTATATGTCACGCCTGTTCCTGGCGAAGGTTGTGGACGATATTCTCGAGCGCGGTCCAAAGTGCCGAGAGTAGATCGCCTACCACTGTGCCGGTCCGCGGCAAATTGTCAGTCACGAATGGACCGACCAGAGGCAGGAGGATAATAATCAAAACCGTAACTACCACGAAGGTAAGAACCTTCATGACTGCGTTTATGAGAGAACCCACTGGTTTTCTCCTTTGCGCAAAGAAAACCAGAACGGGCGTCCTGGAGATGTTGGGCTTGTTGGGCTCGGGCAGGAACGAGCCCGTCGCGACGTCACGTTTTTAGGCGGCTTTCCCTCGAGCCATGATCGTGTCGCTGACCGAGTGGTCAGCGGAGCTGATCGATCTTCTCCCTGGAAAAGGGCCGTTCGCAGCGGAGAATCCAGCGCTTTGGGGAGGTGATCACCGGAATCCTCAACGGGTGTCCTGCTGGTAAGCCTGCCGGTAGGCCGATGGCCTGCCGTGTTGGTAAGCGGCCTTAGGTGTGCCTCGACCGTTGGTGGCCACCGCTCAGTCCAGCGGCACCCGGTCCTCCCTAACCGTGCGGCTAGCAGGACCAGCTCGCTCATGGTCATGGTCCACACGGGCACTCGTTGCTGCACATCACGCACGTGCACAGAGTGGCCGGTCTACACCGCGTCAAACCCTTATGCTCAACTCGCGGGCATAGCCGGTCGGCCAGTCTCGTGAGGAGAAAGGGTCTGTTGCGTAGGTGGAAGCAGACGGAATTTTCCGCTGTGCTGCCTCGATCGAGTTCGGTGAAGATCGCCGGGAGCCGATGCCGTCGGTCGATATCCACGCCGAGTTCGTAGTGGCCGCGACGAAGTCTGAACGAACGCGTGCCCGGCACTGATCGCCCGTGCCGAGCAGGTCGATGGGTCGGTGCGGATCTGGGCGCATCCACGGGCCGTGCAGGCTTGTTGTCCGGGGTGCGGTGGCGAGTCGGGTCGGGTGCACAGCCGGTATGAGCGCAAGCTTGCCGATGCTGCCGTGACGGGGCGGCGGGTGGAGATCTGCCTGCGGGTGCGGATTTTTCTGCGACGGCGATGACTGTGGGGCGCGGGCCTTCGTCGAGCAAGTCGCCGGTCTGACCGCGCGCTATATGCGGTGCATCGTGTGTTGCGGGGCATGCTGGAGTCGATCGGGCTGCCTTTGGCTGGTCGGGCCGGGGCACGACTGGCCACGGCGCTGGGGTTACCGGCGATCCAGAGCACGTTGTTGCGGTTGATTCGGGCCCTGCCCGATCCCGAGATTCGCACTGACGGTACTGGGTGTGGACGATTTCGCCCGGGACTGTTGCATCGGTGGGGAGCAAGATCGGGCAGGCTGGGTTCTTGCGTCGTCGCCCTCGTTGAGTACCTCCGCCGCGGTCCGGATTCGCAGGCTTCCGGTTCCCGTCTGACCTGAGCCACAGACCAGGCAAGCAACTCACGACGACCACCCGCAGCCTCCCCATTGTCGGGGAAGCCGAAGCGTCAGCCGCGGGCTCTGACCCGCGAGGAGCGAGCCCGGTGGCTTGCTCAGCTAGCTGCTGATGAGACCGCGGTCTATTTGGGTCGTGGGGTCACGGACCGACGTGCGCCGAGGTGCTCGGTGAGTGAACTACAAGGGGTGTGATGTGACCTATTTCCGATGCATAAATGGTGTCGTGATCTTGGGTGACTCAGCACCGTAGTTGCTCTACCAGGCCAGGTGGTGCACCGCCAGGGACCCGAACCCCAAACCCGCTGATTAAGAGTCCCAAGTTCACCCATTAAGGGGGGTACTACCAGGCACTTTGTCTGCTCTAGTTCCGCCGTCGACTACTCGTAGTACCCCAAGAGACTGGAGTTAATGAACAGTCCAATAGACAAGATCGATCCGCAGTGGAGGCTATGTACTCAAGAGATCACCGATGCCCTCGTTCTGACGCGTTGCGGGCAGGGTCTGTCGCATCGATCAGCAGCGGGTGAACCGGTGTACCGGTGAAATAATTGATGGGGTCCGATCTCGATGCCGCGTTCGGCCAGTGGTTTTCGATGGGTGTTGTTACGTTCGCTGTGGACAGTAGTATTTAACCGGCAGTTGGGTCCGGCCGCAGGCGATGATGGGCTTATTCGTCCCTACACCTGGAGAGGTCGTCTCCGAACGGGCATGCATCGCTTGGCAGAACGAATGAGCGCCAACTGGCACAGTGCGGAGATCGCTTAGGTGAACAAGGGTAAATGCTCGATTAGCCGGTGCGCGGCGTCGAGGAGGTTCTGGGCTTTGGTGATCGCCATTGTGACTTCTTCGATTTCGACGTGTTCGCCGGGGAAGGCAGGATATTCGAGCTCGTTGCGACGCCGACGCAGTGCGCCGAGCCCGTTTAGCGGCTCACCGAACTGGGCGCGCACCGCGTCGCTGACTGCAAGGTGTCCGCCAGCCTGAGTGGGTCGCAGACCCTGCTGCGCCAAGAGCGCTTCGCCGACAAACCGGGCGGCATCATAGGCGAGGACAAACGCTGACTCTGGGTCGTCGACAGCGATGGCCTTGGCGGTGTCCAGCCGGCGCCGCGCTTTCTCCAGCCATGGCGTTCCGTCCGCGCGGGCTCCTCGGATCCGTTCGAGGTGGCGTCGGGCCAGGAGTTGCTCAATCTCCTGGGCGCCTTGTGACCAGCGATTCACGTCAGTTCCCACCCCGGTTCGCCAGGGGCACCGGCACGATGGGACGGGAGGCTATCTCGTCGACGAACCGGTCCTGTCCGCTGCCTCGGTGTGCCCATCGGTCGGTGGTGATGACCGTGGGGTTGACCGGGCGGCCGAGCCGCTCCTGGGCCCGATCGGCGGCGGCGTAGAGCGGTCCGCGGTCTAAGCCTGCGCTGGTGACCACGACGAGGACGTCGAGGTCCGCCGGCTCCGCTCCTGGCTCGCCGCGGTAGCGCGCCGCCCAAGACCCGAACAGCGCCAATTCGGCCACTGTGGAGTCCAGCTCGGCGGCCACCGCGCCGAACTCCTCGGCGATGATCTGCAGCGGGCCGAATGCGCGCAGCATGACCTCAGCAAGGGCCTTCACCAACGGCCCGCTGCCTGCGCGCACGAGCCGGGCTCGGCCCAACGTGCGAGTGAACAGCAGGCCAGCCTGCTCCAGTCGCCGAACTTCGTCGACCACGCTGCTGAGCGAGGCACCCACCCGCCGGGCCAACTCGCTCTGAGTGAGTTCAAGATCGGGGTTAAGCAGCAGCACCGTTAACACACCTGCCTGGGTGCGGGAGCGAAGGATTGGCAGCAACGGCGGCGGATCACTACGCATGCACCAATGATATCTTCGGCGCATGCGTAGTGCCATGCCCAGGCCAGCGGGTTGAGATCAAACTCTGAACCTGCTCAGATAATCCAGGGTCTGTCGCGCAGTGGCATGAGGATGCCCACTGATTGCGCCGCCAGTCCCATGCCGTCGGCGGGCTCAGGGGACCAACCGATGCTAAGCGTGAGTGAAATGGACAAAGATCTACTAAATCGATCTTCTTCTATTGATTGCGTTGGTGAGAGGTGGTGCGCCGCCAGGGACTCGACCCCGAACCCGCTGATTAAGAGTGTGAAGTTCACCCTTTCAGGGAGGCGCTACGTGGGACTTTGCCTGCCCTGATTACGCCGCCGAGTCAATCAGTGGCGTCAGGGGACTGGAGTTAATGGACAGCCCAATGGACAAGATCCATCCACATTGGACGGCCGACCGTGGCTGCACTCTTGCGTGATCATCGACACCCTCGTTCTTGGCGACCGGGCGATCCATGTGGTGATCTATGTAGTACTGAGGTTGCCCCCACCCCACCGTTGGCAGGAGAGAGAGTATGTCCGCCCTGCTCGGCGCTGTGATACCGGGAAGGCTTCTGTTGACCCTTGGCTGCGAGCACGTTGTGCACTAACCACACGGCTTGTTCTGCGTGACATCACCTGACGGCACCGCAGAGGTGCTGCTGGTCTGGTTTGAGGGAGAGCATAATGACCTACGGTGGACTTTGTCGGGGAGTCGCGCAAGCCGAGTCTCCTGAGCGCTGCATCGAGTGGTCGCCGATGAGGTGAAGGTCAAATGCCCACGAGCCCCTCGACTCACCGCGCCTGGCCGGTACGGTCGGGCCGTGCGCATCGTCATTGCGGGAGGACACGGGCAGATCGCCAGGCGGTTGGAGAAACTGCTCGCCCAACGAGGGGACAATCCCGTGGGCATCATCCGCGATCCGACGCAGGCGCAGAATCTGCGGAACCTGGGCGCGGATCCGGTCGTGTGTGACCTGGAGTCGGCCGGGGTCGAGGAGCTCGCCACTCACCTGGACGGCGCGGACGCGGTGGTCTTCGCGGCCGGAGCCGGGCCCGGCAGCGGAGCGGCACGCAAAGAGACGGTGGACCGTGGCGCCGCTGTCTTAGTCGCCGACGCCGCTGAGCGGGCGGGCATACGCCGGTATGTGATGATCTCAGCAATGGGCGCGGACCGGGAGCCGCCACCGGGCATGGATCCGGTGTTTGCCGCCTACCTGCGAGCCAAGGCGCGGCCGATGCCGACCTCGCCTCCCGCGCTGGTTTGGACTGGACCATTCTGCGGCCAGGGCGGTTGACCAACGAACCCGGCACCGGGCTGGTTCAGCTCGCCTTACATACCGGCCGTGGAGCGGTACCGCGTGATGACGTCGCCGCGGTGCTCCTCGCTCTGTTGGACACCCCCGCAACCAGGATGACGCTGGAGCTAGTGGCCGGCGACACGCCGGTGGACCAGGCCATCCAAATGATCGCCTCCCTATGATCGCTCGCCATCAGGAATACTGCGCTGCCTGCAACTCGAACCCCGAATCCGCTGATTCTCGGACCGCTGTTTCGGTTGGTTGTTGATAGATGCGGTGACCTCGGATTTTCCCCGTCGAGATCGCTGGATGTTTGCGGTCGTTTGGTGTTGTTCAGGCGTCATTAAGTGACCGAAAAGTGTCCAAGCGATCATGGAGGTGTGTCTTTTCAAACGGTGGGCCTTCGCGCTATCCCGTCGACTTGGCAGCGCCCGACCGCGCCGTGTCAAGGGGGCCGGGCTTGGGGTCGGGACTGTGGAGGAGTACGTGCCCCCTTGATGCGGTGTGGTAGCCCTTCGGGAGGTCGTCGGGATAGCGCGAAGGCCCATAGCGGCCGCAGCGTTGCTTCGGTCCGGCGATCCCGGAGACTGCCGGGGTGCGGGGCGGCGAGCGCCCGCGGGTGGCTCTGCTGACCCCGATGTCCGGTTCGGTGTCCGGAGATCGGGGTCGCCTGTTTCATTGTGGCAGCGCAAGCCGAGGGTGCTGTTGCCCTTCGGTCAGGCCGTCGCCGAGCACGGTGCGCAGTTTAGGGTCCTGGTCGATACAGGACTCAAACCTGCGGCCTAGCGATTGCCAGAAAGCACTACCGGGCGGTGCTGGTCATGACGGGACACTTCTTTGATCAGCGGAGGCTGCGGCCGTTGGGTGCTGGTGCTGGACGTTGTCGGCTGTTCCGGGTAGGTAAAAGGTGGAGATGACCATGGTGATCGCCTTGAAGGGAGTGGAAAGTGGGATCCCATCACGTTGGCTCGATTCGATATTCCTGGGATCTAGCTGGTGACGAAGGGCTGCGGTGATGGATCCGATCTCGTTGGTTGTGGGTGCGCTAGCGGCAGGGGCGGCGTCGGGACTGACGGACACCGCGACGGCTGCGGTCAAGGACGCCTATGCGGGTTTGCGTGAGATGTTGCGGCGGCGTTTCGTGGGTCGGCAGGTGGCGCAGACTGTGTTGGACGAGCACGAGAAGGCGCCGGAGGTGTGGCAGGCGCCGTTGTCGGCGGAGTTGGTGGCAGTGGGTGCCGACACCGACGCGCAGCTTATCGCCGCGGCTCAGCGCGTGATGGCGCTGGTGGATGAGGCCGGCAGCCGGTCGGGAAAGTACGTGGTGGACCTGCAAGAGGCGCAGGGTGTACAGGTCGGCGATCACAACACTCAGGCGAACACGTTCGCCACCTCCTGGTGAGATGAGCGTCAGCGTGGCTGATGTGCTGGGATCGGGTTCACCGCTCCTGGGGACTGACGCCCGTGGCGCGCAGGGCGTGCAGGTCGGCGGCAACAATATTCAGGTCAACGTTTATGCCGAGTCGCGGTCGGTGGTGTGGCCCCACCAGGTGGGCTCGGTGCCGTTGTTGGCGGATTGCTATCAGTACCGGAAGCGGCAGAGCGCCCGACTTGACGAGGCCATGAGCACTGGGACGGTGGTATTGACCCAAGTGTTGTCGGGCCTGGGTGGTGTGGGAAAGACCCAGGTGGCTGTGGGTTATGCCCGGCGGGTGTGGGCGCAGAGCGGTGTCGAGCTGTTGGTGTGGGTTGCGGCCAGCAGCCGCGCGGCGGTGCAAGCGACCTATGCTCAAGCTGCCACCGAGATAGGGCAGCTTCCTGCGGATGATGTGGAGCGGGCGGCGGAGTGGTTTCTGGGGTGGTTACAGACCACGAGCCGGCGGTGGCTGGTGGTATTGGATGATGTGGCTGATCCCGCCGACTTGCGGGGCCTGTGGCCTACTGGCCCGTCCGGGCACACGGTGGTCACCACCCGGCGTCGCGATGCGGTGTTGACCGATCGTGGCCGACGGTTGATCGATATTGGTTTGTACACACCGGCCGAGGCAGTCGCTTATCTTCAGGACAAGCTCGGCCAAGCCGGCAGTGATGTGATGGCCGAAGCAGCCGAACTTGCTGCCGATCTTGGTTATCTCCCGCTGGCGCTGGCCCAAGCGACCACCTTCATCCGCGACCGCGGCGATACGTGCGCCGGTTATCGCCGCCGGCTGGGTGACCAGCGTCGTCGATTGTCGGAGATCCTTCCTGAGGATGCGCTGGCCGACGACTATCGCTTCACCGTGGCTGCGACTTGGTCTATCTCGGTGAATCGTGCCAACGCGCTCGCTCCGGTCGAGTTGGCACGTCCGGTGTTGCAGCTTCTCAGCGTCTTGGACCCTAACGGTGTGCCTTTCGACGTCGTGGCCAGTTCTGCGGTACGGACCCTCATCGCTGAGGAGCGCACCTCGTCGGGGCCGGATGGGCGTTGCTTGGTGGATGAACAAGACTGTCGGGACGCGCTAAGAAACCTGCATCGGCTCAACCTGATCAGCTTGGATGCAGCTGGTGGCGCTCGGGCGATTCGCACGCACGCATTGGCGCAACGGGCGACTCTGGAAGGCCTGTCCGCGGATTCGGTAGCGGCTACGGTGCGGGCCGCAGCCGATGCCCTGCTGCAGGTGTGGCCCGAGATCGAGCGGGACACCGAATTAGGCCGGGTCCTGCGGGACTGTTCAGCCAGCTTGCATGAGCGTCATAGTGGGGTGTTGTGGAACTCCGACAGACACGCTGTTCTGTATCGGGCCGGCCGCAGCCTCGGGGACTGCGGGCTGATCGACGCTGCGGTCGGCTACTGGACAAAAATGACCGCCCAGGCAAGTGCCGCGTTAGGGATCGACCACCCCGACACCCTGGCCACCCGGCACGACCTCGCCTTATGGCGAGGAGAAGCCGGTGACCCAGCCGGCGCCGTCACCGCTTTAGAGCAGCTGCTTACCGACTACCTGCGTGTGCTAGGCCCTGATCACCCCCACACCCTGAACACCCGCCATAACCTCGCCGACTGGCGGGGATGGGCCGGTGACCCGGCTGGCGCAGCCGTCGCCTTCGAGCAGCTACTTACCGACCGTCTACGGGTGCTGGGCCCCGACCACCCCCACACCCTGGACACCCGCAACAACCTCGCTCGATGCCGGGGAGAAGCCGGTGATCCGGCCGGCGCGGCCGCTGCCTTGGAGCAATTGCTCACCGACCGTCTACGGGTGCTGGGGCCCGACCACCCCCACACCCTGGACACCCGCCATAACCTCGCCTATCGGCGGGGAGAGGCTGGTGACCCTGCGGGTGCGGCCACCACCTTAGAACAGCTACTTACCGACTACCTGCGGGTTTTCGGGCCTGATCACCCCGAAACTTTGGCCACACGCCATAACCTTGCCCGGTGGCAGGGATGGGCCGGTGATCCGGCCGGCGCAGCCGCTGCCTTCGAGCAGCTACTTATCGACCGTCTGCGGGTGCTGGGACCCGACCACCGCTGGACCTTAGACGCCCGCCACAACCTCGCTCGATGGCGGGGAGAAGCTGGTGATCCGGTCGGCGCGGCTACCGCCTTGGAGCAGCTGCTCACTGATTACCTGCGGGTGCTGGGGCCCGATCACCCCGACACCCTGGCCACCCACCATCAACTCGCCTACTGGCAGGGACAGGCCTCTGTCCACAAACAGGCGGGTAACCGAGCCTGAGAAGACTGTAATTGAATCCGTCGGCTGATGCCTTCCAAGGCTGAATCCTTCACCCACTACGCTGTACAGATAGTAGCTGAAAGTGGGTGATTGGTCGGTGCCGTCGTCGGATGTCGACGATCGGTGTCCCCGTGGCTCCCCGTTGTACTTCGTCGGTCGCCGTTGTATCTGGCATAGATTTGCATGGCCGGTGGCTGGGTGGGCTCGACCTGCTCCTGTCCCATTCCCTCACACCGACCGCCTCCGCGCCGACATCGACGACGTTAAGGGTGGCGCTTGCGTCATTGCGGAGCGGAGCAACATCTTTAGATGTTCTTGCTGTCGACGAGGCGGCGTAGGACGATCCTGGGCGTCTGAGGGGACGGAGATGCCGGGGGAGCACTTCTGTGTGAACTCTCGGCAATGGGGTTTGCTGAAGTCATTCACGCACATCAGACGGTCTCTTGAGTGGTGCTGCGCTCCGCTGAGGGCACCACGGTTGCTGTACTTCGCTGCAGTACCGGTCTGGATCACCGCTGGTGGAGGATTGCCGCACGCCGTCCGCGGGAACCAGGCACAGAATCCTGGTGTCTTGCTAGACGATGGGAAGCATTGCGTCAAGATGCATAGCTTCGGGCGGACGGTGGCCCGTCATCAGTCACAGTCTCTACGCAGCGACGGTGACGGTGATCGCTTGGGGGACGACCTTCTCCTCGGGGATGGGCTCACCCGAGTCGTGCAGGTCGTCAAGGTAGAGGCGGATCGCCTCCTCGGCGTTCTGGATGCACTCGACCACGGTCTCCCCTTCGGTGACACACCCAGGCAGAGCGGGCACCGTGACGGTGTAGCCGCCGTCCTCGGGGTCGGGGTCGAGCAGGATCGTGTAGGTCGCCATCCCACTCATGACAGCAGATTACAACAGACCCGGAAGCTCATCGCCCGCGATCTCTGCGGACTTAAGGATCGCCGCGAGCGTCTTCGGCTTGAGAATCCGGCCGGCATGAACCGGGACCACGACTCGTGCTCCGGCCCGCTCGGGGTGAACCAGGATCACGTGGGAACCGGATTGACGGCTCGTGGTCCACCCCGCGCGGTGCAGCGCGCGGAGCAGATCAGCGCTGGTGACGCGAGGCGTTCGAGACATGTGGGCGCACGGTACTGAACCGCCGGAGTCTCTCGCCGTCCGGATCGGCCCGAGCATTGGCACCTGCGGGCGGGACGCCGGTGGGCTGGTCACGGACGGTATGCCCACGGTCGACGGCATCACGCCCTGCAGTGTGGTCGCCTGCTCCGCGTGCATGGTGGCCTCGCTGGTGTTGAGCCAGCAGGCAATGGCCCGAGCTGATGGACAGCGACGGACTACCCGCTGGCCGAGACTGGCGGCGGCACAGGCGCACGGACCAGTTGTGGGACCTGGTTTCGCGCTGAAAGAGCAAGTGAGATCAGGGGGTGCACCGCCCCCTGATGAGGCGGCCGAGGGCATTGTCAGGTTGTCGATGTCCGTGGGTGCTCGGGCAGTTCGGGCTCGACTGTGGCTGCGCGGTGGTCAGGTCAGGCGGCAGTGGGCAGAGCGACGATCTCGTTCCAGGTGATGAATCGGGTGTCCATCTCGCGCCGGTATTCCTCGGCGGACAGCAGGTGGCGGCGAGGTCGGAAGTGTGGGGAGATCCCGGAAAACGCGGACAGGAACCTCTGCGCCCCGCCCGGGGAGCGGAAGTGCCGCATTGTTCGCTCCTGTTGCCGGGTCGGCTGATGAGAGTTCTCCGCCCTGTTATTTAGGTACTTCGACTGGCGGTGCTCCTGTGGGTGCCGAACTGGTCATCCACGTCACGCGACCTGGGCGTATTCGTGTATCAACCCGCCGAGCAGATCACGACGTCGGAGGTGAACCTGGGATGGCGATGCAGGCGATGGTAGTGACCTCAG
>JALZHU010000345.1 GCA_030860695.1 Actinomycetota bacterium | reverse complement strand
CAACCAGCACGAACAACCTTGCACCGGGACAAGCGCCATCCACTCTCACCCGACCCGAGAAGCGACACGCCCACCACCTCCTGGACATGATCACCAAACCGCTAACTCCGCGGCATTGACGCTGCGATGGCGCAAGCGCCACCATTGACACCACCAACGCGACGAGCAAGGCGGCCAGGACGAGGGAACGGAGAGGAGCAGGGGCGCGTCCATTTGTGCCCCGTTCCGTGCTGGGAGCCGCCGCATGGTGCCTAAACCGTGTGTCGCAGGTACGGATCCTGGCGGGAAGCCGGCGTTCATCGGTATCCGGATCGATGCGGCGATGCAGGTCGCAGACGTCAACGGTATTCAGCGAACTATTATCCCGAGTCCTGAAATCGGATTGTCAACGGTTCAATCATTGCCTGGTAACCATACCGCGCTAGCGGCGCGTGGTTAATATCGACACGGCTCGTACGGAGGCCAGACCCGCGCCGTCGTGCCACAGTCGTGCCACACCACGGGGTCAGTAACGGTCAACAAGGGTCACCCCTGACCGCAGCTGGCTGCAGGTCAACGCCAAGACCAGGGCATCATTGTGGGTTTCCCAAGCTCTAGACGTGGGTTCGATTCCCGTCACCGCTCTAGGCACAAGCATCTCAGTGCATTCTTTTTCCAATTCGTCGCCGGGTTGAAGTTACCACGCCTCATCAGACTGTCGCGCTGCATGGTGGACACGAATCGCTCGAAAGGACCCGAGGAACGGTCATCGTTCGACGACCGAACAGAACCTTAGTAGTTCCCCATCAAACCGTTGCCGGACAACTCAATCACTGTGACGTCATGCGAATGCTGTTAGCGTCTTCATCACACGAGTCCGGTCCTACACCGAGGACTCCCAGGGAAAAGGGATGTTGTGCTCCCGAAGTAGTTGCAGCGCACGGGAATAGTTGGCATTCGCTTCGGTCGCTTGCGCAGTCAGGGACCGCACCCGGGCCTCCGCTCGCTCGTAATTCGAGGTGGCCTCCTCCACCGTGACGTTGAGCTTTTGCACCCGGGCCTCAAGACGCTGGATCTCGGCACGCATCGGGTCGAGCAAGACCACAGTGGCATCAGCGACCTTTTTCAGGGAGTCGGTATCAAGGCTACGACGGGTCGCCCGCGCGGTGAGCATCGCTCCAAAACCACCCCCACTGAACACCGCGACGACGACAGCGGCGATCCACCCCGCAATAGAGCTCGCCGCCCCGGGGAGTTGCGCGGCCACCGCGCTGAAGCTCATCACTTGATCTACGCTTGTCGGATGGTTCGGCGTGCCTGACGCAAGTCACGAGTGATCTCCCCGATCCGCCACAGCCCAGCGAAACCAAACGCACAGGACATCACGCCCTCATAAATTGATCCGGGGTCGTCACTGTGGCCCGCCCAGACAGCGGCGGGGTAACAGAGCAGCACACCGGCGAAGAACAGCAACGCGATGCGCTCCCAAATCAGCCGGTCACGGATGTCGTGAAGACACACTGAGACCAGAAAAATCAATCCCGACAGTAACAGCAGACCGTAGTAACCCAAGCGCCACGGGTCGGGAATGAATCGGTCGATCGTGGAGGTAGGACTTCGGGGGTCCGATGAACCCGAGCGCGCCGACGAGCACGCAAGCGACCATGGCCAGGATCGCCATCGGGTGTCGGCCATCGCGGACGACGAACATGGTCACTGCCGGCATCGGGTCGTGCCCCGGTGGGTTAGTTTGATGACTCGTCACTGGTGTCCTGTCTTGTCACAGCGGCGGCAACCAAGCTCCGTGGCACGGAAGATCACGGTTTGTCAGCGCCGTCAGGGTACTCTGCCAGTTGATCAACTCCGGTGTGAACGTGGGACTGGAGATCTACCAGCACGGACCAACGGTTGTGCCCTGCGCTGTGGTAACGGGCAGGGCCTCGGTGCTAAGACCTCATCCATCTCCCTCACCAGCACCTTGTAGGGATCCGGTGATGCAGTGTCCTATACCGAATTCGAGTTCGACGTGGCCGGCCAAGCAGGGATGCCCCGGCTGGTGTTTCTGCTCGACGAAACAACAACGACGATCCCCGTGGCGCTTGTTGACGTGGACCGACGCCGGATCAACCGGTTCCGGCGGAGACTGCGGGACGAGCGGGTGACCGTCACGGTGGCTAACCCCGACAAGCTGGCGGCCCGGGTCGGGGAAAGCCTGGCCACCCTAGCCCAGAAGCGCTGGCCGCCTCAGAAAGAGCAGGCTAGGCCGTGGATGGCTCCACCGGTGGACCGGATGATCGAGCGCCCTGAGCTGGGCGGGCAGCTGATCGCCGCGCTGACCGCACCGGGCCCGGCGGAGATCGGGCTGACGACCGGACTGGCCGGGGCGGGCGGATTTGGCAAGACGACGCTGGCGGCCTGGGTGTGTCACCAGCCCGAGATCCGCCGCCGTTATCCGGGTGGGCTGTTGTGGGTGACGGTCGGTCAAGAGATCCACGGCGCAGACCTAGCCGAGAAGATCAGCGACCTGGCTTTCACACTCTGCAGCCGACGGCCGGTGATCTCCGACCCGGACGCCGCCGGGGCGGAACTGGGCCGCCTGCTCGACGAGCGGGAATCAGTCCTGCTGGTGGTCGATGATGTCTGGGATGACCAGCAGCTGCGCCCGTTCCGGTTCGGCGGCCGGGGCTGCACCCGACTGGTCACGACCCGCATCCCCGGCCTGCTGCCCGCCGCAGCCTCGCAGATCCGGGTGGACGCCATGTCAGCCGATCAGGCCCGCACGCTCGTCACCGACGGGGTGGCTGGCTTGCCGGTGGCGATGGCCGAGCAGCTGGCCACGGTAGCCGGACGGTGACCGGTGCTGCTGAGCCTGGTCAACGGCCTGCTGCGGCGACGGACAGACTGCGGACAGCCACCCAGTGAGGCCACCAGTGAGATCATACGCAGGTTAACCCTTGAGGGGCCGGCGGCGTTGGACCCGGCACGGTCGGCGGACCGGGCCCGGGCGGTCGGAGCCACCATCGACGCGAGCTTGACCCTGCTCAACCCCGCCGATCAAAACCGCTACCTGGACCTGGCGATCTTCCCCGAAGACGTCGACATTCCCCTAGACGTGCTAGAGCTGCTCTGGCCTAACGCCGGTGTGGAAAGACTGTGCGATGAGTTAACCGGGCTAGGCCTGGTTGCCGACTACCGGCTGGATGCCCCGGGACCACGGATGGTGCTCCACGACGTCATCCGCGCCTATCTGCGCTGCCGCCGCAGCCCCGACGAGCAGGCCGACGCCCATCGGCGGCTAACCACGGCTGCTGCTGGGCTGCTGGCCTTCCACGACGACCAGGACGGCAGGCCAAGGCCGTGGTGGACGCTGCCGCCTGACGCTGGCTACCTGTGGCGCCACCTACCGCAACACCTCGCCGGGGCCCGCCAGCACGATGAGCTGGCCACCTTGGTGTGTGATCTGCGGTGGGTGGAGGCCAAGACCCGGCGGCTAGGTTCGGTCGTCGGCGCCATTGCCGACCTGGCGCTGGTGCACACGCCCACCGCCGACGGGCTGCGCTGGGTGCTCGAGCAGGACGCACCACTGCTGACCCCTGTAGATCCACCCGAAACGCTCGGGGCGACTCTGGCTAGCCGATTGCATAACGTACCCGAGCTTGCACCAGTACTGCACCGCTACCGTCCTACGCTGCCGCGGCCTCGGCTAGAGCCTGCCTGGCCGCTACCCGACCGCCCCGACGCCACCCAGCCACGCCCTGCCGCGCACACCGACGCGATAACCAGCTGCGCATTCTCTCCAGACGCCACCTTGCTGGCCACCATCAGCGATGATCACACCGCACGGCTATGGAAACTCCCCGACGGCACCCTGCATACGGTGCTCAGCGGTCACACCGACTGAGTCCAGCGGTGCGCATCCTCCCCGGACGGTGCACTGCTGGTCACGGTCAGCAGCGACCGAACGGCTCGACTCTGGCGTGTGGCCGAGGGCAACGAACATGCCGTGCTCGTCGGCCACACCAGTGGAGTAACCGGTTGTGCATTTCTCCCGATGGCACCCTCCTGGCCACCAGCAGTGAGGACGGCACGGCACGGCTATGGCAAGTCGCCGACGGAACGCAGTACGACGTACTTGCCGACCACCCTTGCCGAATACGGGGCTGCGCGTTCTCCCCGGACGGCACCCTGCTCGCCACCGCCGGAGACGACGGCACGACCCGGCTATGGCAGGTGCTGGGAGGTGCTGAGCAGACGGTGCTCACCGGCGACGTCCACGGAATGTGGACCTGTGTGTTCTCCCCCGATGGCACCCTCCTGGCCACCGGCGGCATGGGCGGAACGGTACGGCTGTGGCATGTCAGGTCCGGGGCCACACAGGCAGTTCTCACTGACCTCGGCGCGTGGGTCCGGGGCTGCGCGTTTTCCCCGGACGGAACCCTGCTCGCCACCGCCGGCGACGACCAAACACTGCGGCTCTGGAAGTTCCCGACGGCGCCTTAGAAGCCGTGCTGACCGACCCCGCTAGCTGGGTGCACCACTGCGTGTTTTCTCCTGACGGCGCCCTGCTCGCCACCGCCAGCCGCGACCGCACAGTGCGACTGTGGCGAATACCCGAAGGCACAACGCACGCTGTGCTTACCGGCCACACCAATGACGTGGACAGCTGTGTGTTCTCCCCGGACGGCGCTCTGCTCGCCACCGCCGGCCGCGACCGCATGGTGCGACTCTGGCACGTGGCCACCGGCCGCTCCCACTGCGCCCTGCGCGTCGCCAGCGCCCACACTCGCATCGCCTGGCACCCCAGCGGCAGACTGCTTTGTGCCGTTGGGGGAGCCAGCATTTACCTTCTCACGTACATGCCCTAGACCGCGTGGCCGCGGCTGGACAAATCAAAAGACACCTTGGGCTCAAATGGTCGTAGCGACAGGCCTTTATTGTAGCAGATTTTGATCTGCTAAGGTGTCCCCTTTTCCGGGGGATGTTCTGGGGGATGGTTGATGAGTGGGGGTACGCCGTTGTGCGC
>JALZHU010000344.1 GCA_030860695.1 Actinomycetota bacterium | reverse complement strand
GGACAAGCCGGACCACAGGCCGGCAGGTACCACGCGCCCACAATCGAGCACGGCCAAATGAAGATCGTTAAACAAGCTTGGAATGATCACTCAAATTCGGGCGGTGGATCCAGGCTCAGGAGACCTCCGACCGTCAGGTAACGCAAGCCCTGCCAGCGCCCGGTCAAACGCTGTCATAGATTCCTTGTACTGGCCGTCAATACCATACGCTGAAGCAAACCGCTCGGCAATACAGACCTGAAGCAGTACATCATCAGTCTTGCCCGCCAAGCTCTGTGCGGCTGCCACGAAGTCAATCCCAGCATGCGCCTTTCCTTGCCGGGAAGCGAAGTGACTCATCATGCACAACGCATAGATAGCCAGCTCCGTATTGCGGGTCTTCTGTGCGGCCTCCCGCGCCTGGTCGCAGTAGTACATGGCGCTGGCAGGGTCGTCAAGATCGAAGAAATAGATTCCGACCGAGCTGGACATACTGCTGTAGACCGACAGGAGCCTAGGACGAAGCTCATCAGAGCATTCGTCCAGTAAGGAGTCCACCAATTCCCGCTGCGCGAGCACCGTTTGCAGCACCGCCTGCGGTCCCAATGCATCCTCCTGCCGCTTGCAGTGCTGAAGCATGGACTCGATGTGATCGATGGACTGATCATCTACCCGGCTCGGTGCGGCAATGACCTTGGACAAACGTTCCTATTCGTCGCTGTCCAGGCTGAGTACCGGAGCAGCAGCAACCGTGGCGGCCGCCCATCCCAGTAACCGGAGTAGTTCCCGACGGTTCATCGTATATGCCCATTCACCAAAAATGTTCTTAAGCTGGTCGCGCAGTCGATCTTCCCATTCGGCAGGAATTGTTTGAATGGTACTGCTTAAGAATGCGAGAGGCATCAACGGCCCTGCCAAGCCCTCTGCCAGGTCCACACCGATAGCTCTGACAAAACCCGCCAAGATCTCTTGCGCAATGGACACGACCAGTCGATCCGTATCCCATGGGATCTGCGGTGCCTCAGCAGAAGCCCGCAGCACCCGAGCTTCAGCGTACGCCCCGTCCAGCTCCACTTCCCGGCTTCGCGCGTCATGCTCCTGCGCGGCCGCTGGCACCCACTCGCATCCCGCCACCAGCGCACGGACATCGTCTAGCAACGTCGGCGCTGCAACCAGCGAGTTGGCTACTCCAACCCCACACCCCGTCGCCTCAACCTCATCAAGTAGTTGATTGAACGCATTCAGCGACAGCCCGAGCGCCTCAGCGATCCTCGGACGCTGCCACGGCTGCGGTGAGCTAGACGGCGGCACACTCGTTCTGGACGGTCAGGAGTCCACGAGCGTGGTGCACCGGTTGGCACCCTGGCGTGCCCGTTCGATCGTCCGGGCGCTGCAGGAGCGGTCGTCGGTGTCGCGGATCTTTCATCACTCGACCCGACCACATCTGGATGAGCTGGATCTGTCGCGGACGCTGGAGTTGGCCGCTGCGGTGCTCGGTGGCGGCGGCGAGGAATTTGCCTACGCACTGCTTGCGGCTAGCTGCGCGGCGGAGGTCACCACGGAACACGTGTAGCCCTCAGCCTTCACTCATTACTGCCGATCGTCCACGGTATCGTGATCATGTCCGGATTCCCGTCGAATCTGGCCCCAGGACTGAATTACTGTGAGTGTGGTGCCCCAGCGCCCGGGTTCTTGAAGCTCGTTTTCGGCCTCCTGGTTGAGTTGGTCCAACTCTTCGGCGTCCACGAACGACCGCAGCCGCGGTTGCAGACCGATGCTGAGGTGCAGCGGCAACCGCAAGTACGGATGTCCCGGTGGGAGCGCCAGGACCTCAGCTCGCACGTTGCCCTCGATGTTGACGCTGCGAAGGAGCTCAAGATGCTTGCGCCCGGCCTCGGCGTCGCCCCAGCGTGCAAACGCTTCGCAGATGAGTGCGATCAGTTTCTCGCATGCCTTTGCCGGTGGGTTGAAGTGCCAGGACCTCCAATCGGGGTCCTCCAATACGACAGTGCCACCGGGCCGGAGTAGGCGGGCGTAAGTTTCCATCTGCTCGGGGCCACGGCCCAGGGGGGTGAGCACGAACCTCGCGTGGACCAAGTCGAACGATGAAGGCTCCAGCTTGGTAGCGAACAGATCGTCGTTCATGAGCACCACATTTTTGAGGCCTTCCTCGGCCACGAACTGGTTGGCGGCGGCGAGCATGGCATCGTCGATGTCGGTTCCCACGACCTGGCCATCGGGTCCGACCCACTCGCTGAGCAGTCGCAACCATCCCATCACTCCGCACCCGATATCGACGGCCCGAGCACCGCGACCGTCACCGATCTCCTCCAGAAGCCGGCGGCCGCTGGGCTCCCATACCCGTGACTGGAGTTTGAGCCGCTCCAGCTCGGAGACCCGGCCGGCCAGCAGGTACGTCGATGAACTCATGGCGTCTCCTCTCGCCCGTACCTATAGGGATCGACTCCAATGTCCCGGTTTCCGCCCCCGCGACAAGTGCAAGAGCTGAACCTGTGTGTGCTGTCGGCGTGGAGGTGGTTGGCGATGGTCGGAACGCGCAGTTCCGGACTGGCGCAAGGGCGGGTTCAGGATTTGAACTAGTGCCGGTTGCCCGTGGATGGCAGGCTGTGGGTGTGCGGACCTACGGGCAGTACTGCCCGATCCCTCGGGCGTCGGAGCTGTTGGCCGAGCGCTGGTCCATCATCATCCTTCGCAACATCGTCCTCGTCGGCTGCCGGACCTTCAACGAGATCGCCGACGGTGCGCCCGGTTTGTCTCGCGGTTTGCTCTCGAAGCGGTTGCGGGACTTGCAGCGCGCCGGGGTGGTCGAGATCCGTCCCAAGCCCGATGGTCCAGGGTCGCTATATGAGCCCACGCAGGCGGGTCGGGAGTTATCGGATGTGATGTTGGCGCTGCAGCACTGGGGATCGAGGTGAGCGGAGCTGACACCCGAACAAGCACATCCGGGTGTGGTGCTGTGGGGGTGGGTGACCTGCCACCTAGACTGCGACCGTCTCCCTCAGCGCCGCGTGCTGATCCGCTTCGAATACCCCACGCTTTCGGGACCCGGCAGCCGTGGCTGGCTGCTGATCGAACACGGTGACGCCGAGATCTGCGAGAAATACCCCGGCGGGGAGGAAGATCTGATCGTCGTGGTCAACGATCCCGTGGCGTTCGCCCGCTGGGTCTCGGAGAGCTCGAATGGGGCGACGCCCTGCGTTCCGGGTCGATCCAGATCAGTGGCTCCAGAGAGCTGGCACGGGCACTGCCCACTTGGAACCGCCGCATCGAAGCAATCCAGCGTCAATCCGCACCGATACCCGCAACCGCCCCCGCTTGAGCGTCACCAGGTTAATGGCCTGGACCAACACTCGCCGTTCGGGACCACACGCTGCACCGCTCCTCCGGCGCCGTAGACATCGAAGAAAGCTCCGGATCAGCTGAAAAGCGACATGATCGGTAAATGATCGCTGCCCTAAACCGCGGCTTTGTGGTGTCGGGACGACAGGATTTGAACCTGCGGCCCCTTGACCCCAGGACGTGGAAGTAGGCATCTTTACAGGCTAAATCGGGTGCAGGTGCCGTGTGCACGTGCGGTCGACGCGCGGGTTATTCGCTTGGTGCAGGACGTGTGGTCCCCACGTGGTCCCCATCAGGAAGCGCCGCCTACCCCCGGCTCCCTTCGTCCTGGCCGCGGCGTGGATGATAGTCCAAGCGGGTAAAGAGAGCCCTCAGAACAGCCCCTATCGGTCTGAACGACCAGCCAACATCTCACCCCGGCACTACTGGTCGCGGAGCTGGCCGAAGGATCAGGCAACGCGGAATGCGCATTACCCGGCATTCTGCCCTCTGCAGGTACGCCGTTGAGTCACCAGCGGCGTCCGGAGTGCTCCAGTTAATGGACAAGATCCCCGAGGATCGCCAACGCCACGGGTCCTACGCCGTCATCCTCAGCGACGGGTGACATCATGCCCGTAAGGTTGCCCGATGTAACCGACCGTACGCATCAACCGAGGCGAGCAAGGTCACGAACCGATCCGCGGCTAGTGTGATCACTGGAGGTCACGACCATGGCGTTTGATCGAATCACCATCGACCACGGGAAGATGGGCGGGCTGCCGTGTATCCGCGACCTGCGCATCCCGGTCAGCACTATCCTGGGCCAGCTGGCGGCCGGGCGTGAGACGAGGGAGATCCTCGAGGATTTTCCTGACCTGGAGCCCGACGACATCCTGGCTGCTCTGGAGTACGCCGCCGCAGCGGTTCAGGAGCGTGAGCTGCCGTTGGCAGCTAGGTGATGAAGTTCCTTCTTGACTCCAACCTCTCGCATCGTGTTGCGCAGCTGCTGCGTGACGCTGGCATCGAGGCGGCTCACGTCCGTGATCACGATCTGCAGCACGCGACCGACTCAATGATCTTGGAGTTCGCGGGGCGGCGCGCGTTCGTCCTCGTGTCCGAGGACACCGACTTTGGTGAGCTGCTGGCTCGGCAGTGCACGGTCGCGCCGTCATTCGTGCTGTTGCGCACCTACGAACCCATGACGCCGGACGAGCAGGCCGCTGTTCTGCTGGCAAACCTTCCCCGGCTGCACGACGACCTTGACCAAGGGGCCATTGTGGTTATCGAGCGGAGTCGGCTTCGAGTACGGCGCCTGCCGGTGCTACCCCCGATACCCGAACAGCGGGAGCAGTAGCCGCCGCCTGTGCGTCACGAATAGCGGTCAAGACCGGGTGCACCGCCAGGGACTCGGACCCTAATAGCCATCCAGCTGTATAGCAAGCACCGCTTCCGGGAAGACCCCAACTTCGCCCGATCCTGGAATTCGACGTAGAGGTGAGAATTCGGGGCCACCTGACCGACATCAGGGCCCCACTCGCCCTAAGCAAGCAAGGTCCTGACTTAGAGCCTGTTGGCAAATGGTCACGCTGCTTGTTGATCGGGCGCAGAGGCTATGGTGCGGGGGCTTCCCCATCGGGGATGGGGTGGTGCGCCGGAGGTTGCCCGGGCCAGTTTCCGGGTCATGAT
>JALZHU010000073.1 GCA_030860695.1 Actinomycetota bacterium | reverse complement strand
CCCGACACCGCCGCTGCGTCCGTGACTACGAACGTCTTCCCGCCCACCATGAAGCCATGGTCCGCTGGAGCATGATCCGCATCACCAGCCAACGACTCGCCAAAAGAGTTTAGGAACAGGCTCTCAGTCGTGACGTGAGCCATCCATGATCGGACTTGATCAAATTATTCGCGTAGTATGGCGTGGTAGAGCGCTGTGCTGACCGGTAAAAACGCCTGACACTGGGCACCGCTGTGGCTTGCGATATCCGGGATTGACAACGATCACCCAGAGACCGGACGGAGCTCAGCCATGGCCGACGAAATCGCAGCACCCGACTGTACCTGCAAGATCGAGCCCGGGCCGCGCGAGTATCGATGCTTGGATAGGAACTGTCCCAGCCACGGTGACGCACGCATGGCGGCCCGGCTGAACAATGCACGCCTCCAGCACCGACACCCCAGCATGCCGCCCACCAGCGTCAGCGGCTTGATCTGCCACTCCACGCGCTGCGCGGCATGCACCTCTCCGAGGCCGAGCGCGCTTCGCTGACCTGGCTGGCTGGTTTCGATACGCACACCGTGCGCAACATCGCCGCTGTGATCACCCGTGCGCGGAAGGTCACGTAGCCGCGGGAGGGTTGCCAGTAGCCTGACGTCCGTGGACTTTGACGACGACGCGCGCACGATAGGCCGGCGGGTACGGCAGATCCGCCACAGCCGGCGCAAGTCGCTGGTAGTGATCGCCGGGCTAGCCGGGATGAGCAAGTCGCACCTGTCCCGCATCGAGCGAGGAGAAGTCGCGCTGGATCGCCGATCCGAGACCGTCGCCTTAGCCAACGCGCTGCAGATCGCACCCTCGGAGCTAACGAAGCTGCCGATACCCGCACCCGCCGACGGAGACACTGACGCCGCTGTGAATGCGGTGCGGCGTGCGCTGACCGCAGTCAGCCGCAACCGGCCGGGCGGGCAGGTACTTCCCATCGATTCGCTGCAGATCCGGGTGCGAGAGCTGCTCGACGCCTTGCGTCAGTGCCGACTGGCCGACGTCGGCGCCGCATTGCCCGCGCTGATCCGGGATCTGCACACCTCGATCACCGCCGGCCGGGACGTAGCCGGGTTGCTCGACCTGGCGGTGCTGCTCCACACGCAGTGCAGTCATTCATGGCTGCGGGTCATGGGTGCCGGGGCGGACCTGCGCTCACTCGCCACCTTGGTGGCCCGGCGAGCCGCCGAGAACCGCGACGAATCCACCACGCTGGGCCTCGCCGTGTGGTGCGACGGGCTGGTAATGCTTGCAGCCGGTGACTTCGATCTGGCCCGGGCGGAGCTGGACGCGGTAACCGTGCCGACGAACACTCCAGAGTCGATGCAGCTAGCGGGCATGCTCGCGCTGTGCCAATCGCTGGTGGCTGCTGCGGACAAGCGATTGACAGACGCCGACGCGGCCTTGGACTACGCCGATGAGTTGGCAGAGCGCACGGGGGAAAGTAACGCCTATTGGATGGGATTCGGTCCGACCAACGTCGGGCAGTGGCGGATGGCCACGGCGTTGGAGGTCGGGGATCATGAGCGCGCCGCCGTCATCGCCAAGAGCCTGAATCCTGATGTGCACCCCAACCGATCCCGTCAGGCGGCGTACTGGATCGACTATGGCCGTGCGCTGACCCGGCTACGGGGACGCCAGGACGCTGCCGTGATGGCGTTGCGCCGCGCCGAGGTGATTTCTCCGCTGCACACGGTGCGTAACCCGTTCGTCCGCGAGGTCCTCGCCGAGCTGGTGAGCAGGTCACGGCGTGACGCCATCGGCCGGGAGCTGCGGGGTATGGCCTACCGGGCCGGTCTGTCGGTGTAGCCCCATCCGCGGGACATTCCCAATTAAGGGAAACCCGCTGCTGCTGATCAACCACGGTCGTCAACCGTGACCAATGGGACCAGCGATGCACCAGCGGCGCAGCCGGCCGGCAACCGCAGGGTAATTCCGGCCTCGTGTTCGGTGCACGGCGGTTGCAGAGGTTTCACCAACCTAGTGGTCTCCCAGCGCGGTGGCGACATCGTGCTCGATCCGCGCGCCATCGGCGCATGCGTGATCACGTTAGACAACAGCGCGGCCACCGCACTTCGCGACCTGCTGACGGAGTGGCTGGGATGAGCGCCGAGTCTCCGATGCGATGGGCTCCGCACCCGGCTAATGGGCATTGGCATGCGGTTGCACCGGTTGATCTCGACAGGTCCAAGACGTGCTCGACTGGGCGGACACCCCATAGACTCTGGCCGGGCCGTCCCGGTGGTTGACCTCGGGCTACCCGGCGCCGCCTCTTACAAGGCAACGGGTGACAATGATCATGCGGTGGTCGCCCCCTGTTCGGAACCGACATGCCGCAAGATCACAAACTCCGGCTGGAGTAATAACCAGGGGCGCACTGTCACAAACGTTACGATCAGCCCGAGGAACCACACGCGGCGCTTGCTCTCCACACTCTCACCATTCGCCAAAGCATTCTCGTGTTCGGGCTGTTAATCGGCCTGGAAATTAATTCGATGAACGGTCTGATGTCCGGGCTGATGTTTGGGGCGCTAATCGAGCTGCCGTTTGGATCGATCGGTGGGCTGATCGCCCGTGCCTGTGATGCGCCAGCACATACCGACTTCCGTCTACGTAGTCGTATAACAGAATTCAGAACGGAATTTAGTTCAAGGTCGCTCACGGAGGGGCCGATGTTCGGGCTGATACTCGGGCTGATGTTGGGGCTGGTGATCGGCCCGGCCGTGACCAGGACCTGCTGGCTCTCCTTCATTGTGGTATCGCTGTGGATGGGGGTACGTCGCCTGTTGCCGTTTGCCCCGATGGGGTTTTTGGATGATGCGTACCGTCTGGGGCTGCTGTGGACCGTGGGCCGGTGTATCAGTTCCGCCACGCCGTCGTGCAAGATCATCTAGCACCTCCTGTCGAGTTGATGGCCGCGGTCGCCGCCGGCCCATCCACAACCCGACGACCGATAACGCGGCTGTATCACCAGGTGCAGCAGGTGGTGAAGTCACGCGTTATTCGTGGTAGTTGTCAGGGCCGTCCGCGCCGCCCGGAGACGCC
Organism: Actinomycetota bacterium; assembly: GCA_030860695.1. Taxonomy (GTDB): domain Bacteria; phylum Actinomycetota; class Actinomycetes; order Mycobacteriales; family Pseudonocardiaceae. The sequence continues at coordinate 17,539 of JALZHU010000073.1, read as the reverse complement.
TCAGCCGAACACCGAGTCTGTACTGGTCGTTCTTAGCGTCCTGGTGGACGGCGGATGAGAACCGGAGAACTATAGGCGTAGTGCAGATCACACACTTTGGCCATTCCTGCGTGCTGCTCGATACCGGCTCGGCGAGGTTATTAATTGACCCGGGGGCATGGTCTGAGGGGTTCGAGAGCGTGACCGGGCTGGACGCCGTACTAATCACCCACCAGCACGTCGACCACCTCGACGGCAAGCGGCTGCCCACGCTGCTGCGTGGGAATCCGGGGGCTCGGCTGATCGTCGATTCCGGCAGCGCCGCACAGCTAAGCGGTCACGACCATGAGGTCGCCGCGCCCGGCGTGACATTGCAGGTGGCCGGGGCGCGTGTCGACGTGCTGGGCGGGGACCACGCGGTGATCTACCCGGATGTCCCAATGATCCCGAACAACGCCTACCTGGTCGACGGCACGTACCTCCATCCCGGCGACTCGTTCACCCCGCCGTCGGGCCAGGTGGAGGTGCTGTTCGTGCCAACCGCGGCGCCGTGGCTCAAGATCGCTGAGGCGATCGAATACCTGCACGCGGTGGCGCCGCGCACCGCGGTGCCGATTCACCAGGCGGTGCTGTCCGCGCCGGGCCAACAAGTCCACTACCGGCTGCTCGACAGCTTGGGCCCACCGCAGACGACGGTGCGGGTGCTGGACCACGGTGATTCCACCACGCTTTGACCGCGGCTCGGTCGCGCTCCGGTTTGTCATCCGCGCCCTGGAGCACGGTCCCCGTCCGACCGAGGTGAGCACCGACCGGGCACCGGCTTACCGTTGAATGATCGATGAGCTGCTGCCTGCCGCATGCCATGTCATGCAGCAGTACGCGAACGACACCGTGGAAGCCGACCACGAACAATTGAAGGCCCGGCTGCAGCCGATGCGAGGGGGATTCCCGCCAGCCAGTAGCGGGGCAGGTCGCCGTGTGACAAAGGCTCCCTGGTCGACACGCTCGTCGCTGTTGTCCAAGACGCCCCGGCGCCGTTCCTGCGGGCCGGTCGGCTACGTCCCGTCATCGAAGGCCTGCTGGTCAAGAAGCCCGAATTGCGACTCACCCTCGACGAGGCCCATGCCGCCCTCCGAGCCGTCCAGCGTGGCCGCTGACGGTGGTGCCGTCGGGTCGGAAAGGCGTGTACTGATTACTCGTCGCGCCCCATCCGACCAGGGTCTCGCTGAGCCGCCACAGGCGCCGGCGGGCACCGGTGTCGTAGGCCTGGTCCCTGGCACGGGACTCGGTCATCCCTTCGAAATAGCGACCGGTCACCCCGTCGAGTTCGGGGGAGACGGCGAGACGCATCGTGGCCTCGACACCGTCCTCGATCGAGCTCACGGGGGCAATCCCCGCCTCGTAGACCATCGTCGTGGTCATCAACGTGGCGGGGTGCAGCGCGTTCACGGCCACAAACCGTTCGCCATCGGCACACAGCCGCGGTGCGAGCTCGAAGGTGAACATGACCAGTGCGAGCTTGCTCTGGCAGTACGCCCGCATCCCGTCGTAGTGCCGTTCAAGCATGACATCGTCAAAGTCGATGGGGATCTGGCCGGCGGAGGCGACGTTGACCACGCGTGCCGGCGCCGAGCGCCGCAGCAGCGCCAACAACAGGTTGGTCAACAGAAACGGCGCCAGGTAGTTGACGGCAAACCTCAGCTCGTAGCCGTCCGCGCTCTCCTGTCGCCCGCCGCCCGGCCGCCCTATCCCGACCGCGGCGTTGTTGATCAACAGGTCGAGTCGCTCGGTGTCCCGCTTGACTTCTTCGGCGAGCTTGCGCACCTCATCCAACCCGGAGAAGTCGGCCCGGTACGGCCGAACCCTCTCGTTCCCCGTGCCCTGGCGGATCTCGCGCACCGCGGCCTCCAGGCGCGCCTCATTGCGCCCGTGCAGCAGGACGGTCGCTCCTCGCGCTGCGAGTTCGCCGGCGAGCGCCTTTCCCATGCCGTCGGTGGCACCGGTCACGAGTGCCGTCTGTTGGTCGATCGGATGCATTCTCGGCCTCGATCTCAGATCCGAACGGCCGGAACGTCCACCAGGTGCTCCGCGACGAACCACACCCGCAGTTCGTTGGTCCCGAACCGCTGCATCTCCACACCGTGCTGGTGCAACAGAGGCTGGCTTCCGTAGAACCGGCCGCTGCTCTCTCCCGTCGTGGTGAACGGACCAGCGTGCTTCGTGTTGGCCATCCTTGTTCCTTCCTGATGTGGTTTCTAGCCGTTGATGCGGCCGGCGAGCGCTCTACCCCCACGATGCCCACTATCACGCCCAGGCCCTGCTTGCGTCTTCACAGCCAGCGCCCAACGTGGGTACCCGCCAGCAGGGGTCGGTCGGGCGCCCCGGCGTGCCTGTCACAACAGCTCGTCAGACATAGCCGCTCACCGTGAAGGACCCTGCACTCGCCCGTCCGGGCCCCGCCCTCGTCGACCTCATCAGCGACCCGAACGCTGTCGATCCCGCTTCCGGCCTCGGTGATCACCTCGCCGTTGTAGATCGTGATCGGCAACTGGAGCGCGCGGTCGCCACCGACGAGTGGTCGCTCCCCGAGTGATGCGACTGGGCACTAGCCAGGCCGACGCCAGCACGGATTCAACGGGATGGGTAGCCGAGATCTCGCAATTCCCGCTAGTTCCAATGCGGAGTCCGCCACGCGCGTGCAAGGCTCACGGCGTGGCGCTCACGTGTCTCATCGTCGACGACAACCCCACCTTCCTGGAAGCGGCGTCCACCCTCCTCGACGGCAGGGCGTGACGGTCGTCGGAATCGCGGCGAATGGCACCGATGCGCTTCAGCGAGCCCAAGAGCTCCGCCCCGACGTCGTCTTGGTGGACATCGCACTCGATGCCGAGAGCGGCTTCGACGTGGCTCAGCGCCTGGTCGAGGAGAACCCAGATGGCTTGAAGGTGATCCTCATCTCGACGCACGCCGAGGCCGACTTCGCGGACCTGATTGCCGAGACGCCCGCGGTCGGGTTCGTGCCGAAGTCGCAGCTGTCGGCGAGCGCGATCCGGCGGCTGGCAGGTGCGGGCTAACGCGCCTCAAGAACGTGATGACCGCCGAGCACGGGTCGGGCGAGCTCGCGTTCCCGTTATTGGTGTTCTCGCTACTCAAAACCGCTGGTGCCACCAACCCTTGATGAAGGGTTTGATCGCGTGGACGTGGTGACTGCTCCAGGACTGATCGTAAGCTGGTGCAGTGAGCAACATCCTAGTGGGGACGGCATCCTGGACGGATAAGTCCTTGGTGCAGTCGGGTTGGTACCCGCCTGGTGTGTCGAGCGCGGAAGACCGGCTCCGGTACTACGCCGAGCGCTTCCCTGTTGTTGAAGTTGATTCGACCTACTACTTCCTACCCACGTACGAAAACGCTCAGCGCTGGGTCGAGCGCAGCTCATCTTGTTTCACGCTCAACATCAAGGCGTTTTCGCTGCTCACTCAGCATCCGACTAAGCCCGCTGCGCTGCCGAAGGACGTTCCGGTCGTCGCTGACAAGAAAAACGTCTACTTGAAGGATTTTCCTGGTGAGGTTGTCGAACGCATCTGGGCGGATTTCCTCGATGCGCTGGTGCCGCTGGTAGATGCGGGCAAGCTGGGTGGGATCCTGTTTCAGTTCCCGCCGTGGTTTCCGATTTCGAAGAAAAACAAGCATTACGTCCTCGAATGCGCTGATCGTGTGGCGCCGATCAAGGCGTGCATCGAGTTTCGGCACAACAGCTGGATGAGGAATGACAATCAGGCAGAGACGCTCGACTTCCTGACAGGGCACGGCCTGTCGTACGTCTGTGTCGACATGCCGCAGGGTTTTTCTTCGTCGATTCCTCCCGTGCTGGCTTCCACTAGCGATCTGGCGGTGATGCGTTTCCACGGACACAACAATGCTGAATGGGAAAGCAAGTCGGTGCAACGCCGTTTCGCTTACCTATACTCAGAAGAAGAGCTCAAGGGCTGGGCGCCTCGGATCGCCAAACTTGCATCTGAAGTGCAGACAACACACGTTTTGATGAATAACTGCTATCGCGACTACGCGCAGCGCAACGCTGCACGGCTCGCGGAGTTGCTCGCGGCAGCTGACTGATGAGGGGTTGCAACGCTTATCGCTGCCCTAGCGGCGGGTCCCACGTGACTATGAAGTGATGCGCTCCACACCGGAACGATTGACGTGAAGTCCGGGTGCACGCTGGTCTGTCCGGCGGCGGCGCGGCCCGCTTGGCGGCCAGAGAACAGGCAGCCACCGAGGAAGGTGCCTTCCAGGCGTTGTAGCTGTGGACACCGCCGCCACCGAACCCGGCTACCTCCCCGGCCCCTCGTTGCACCGGGCCGGCGGGGACGACAAGCAGGACGGCGACGCGGCGTATCAGTCGTTGTCCGGCAGGTACTCGCCCTTCTCGTAGTACTCGAGGAGGTCAGTGAGCGAGGGGTAGTCGTAGGTGACCAGCTCGTCGCCCTCCCACTTGGCACCCAGCTCCTCGGCCCACTCCAGGTCGTTGAGGCCGGGCGGCGCCTCATCGGACCAGTGGAACGGCACCATCGTGTTGAACTTGTCACGCCGGCCCAGGACCACCCGCTGGCCCTCTGCTTTCGACGATGTCACGGGCGCCGATTGTACTCCCAGGGGTTCGGCCACGACCCGCCACGGGCCTCATCTTCGGGTTCAGGTCCAAGGACGTCCATGGTCGTCCGTAGCCGTTGATGTACCAATTGATGTAGGTCAGGGCTATTCAGTCTCGGGCTCTGACCGACAGTCTGTTCGCTCGCCGAGCACCTGATTCTTGGGATGCCGCCGACCCTGGTTCGCCTCAGCGTCGGCCTCGAGAACGTCGAGGACCTGTGGTAGGACCTGGAACAGGCTGTTGACCGGGTCGGCTGCGGCCCCGTCCAGCACCGGCACTCACTCAGGGAGGAAGAGCCGCTCGAAGCGTTTTAGACGCGTGATCGCCTCCTTGAACTCCACGGTAGTCTGTGCCGCCAGCTGCGCCGTCCCTCCGGAGGCCGCGTACCGTTCCAGCCACCACGCAATCGATCCGATCAGCGTCACCGGTGCCCAGACGGACACTCGCCCCGCGATTGCCGGCACCTCAGCGCCGTTTACGTCGTGGTACCCATCCCAGAATGTCTGCTGTTGATCGTGGCTAAGATCGTTCTCCGTAAAAATGTACGCTACTTCCTCAGCTGGATCGCCTATGCGCCAATCCTCCCAGTCGATTAATGTCGGCAGAGGACCCCAGGCGATATTCCCGGCGCTGACATCACCATGGAGCAGAGCCAGTCGGTTGTGTGGGCGGTACCAATCTTCTTCGTTCAAGGCCGCGACGACCACGGTCCAGGTGAAGGAGAAGGCACGAGAATATCTGGCAATCACGTCCTTGTCCATATTGGTCGGCCCGCCGAATGAACGAGTCCGCACGTCGAGATTGAATCGCCTAAGAAGATTGACGTCGAAGCTCACCTCCTCGCCGGGTGAATACCCCACGTCGCCGTCCTGGAGCTGCCGCGCGTGCAGCTCACCCACGACCGCTGCCAGCTGCCCGATCTCCCGAGTTGACAGGTCACCAAGGGGATGGGCCACGCCGTCGACATAGGACAGGCACATGACGGGTCCGCTGAAGAGGGGACTGTGGCGCTGGAAGTCCCAGCAGCCGGGGCGCGAAGTTCCCGCCCAAGTACTCGAGAACCCGTGCCTCCCGTTCCGCGTTGACCGCCGTCCAGCTGGCGTCGCCGGGGTCGAGCCGCACGACAACGTCGGCCGCGGGCCCGCCGACGGAGACCCTGAACAGCGCGTGCCGTTGCCCGCCTCGAAGCCGCTCCACGTGCATGTCCTCCAGGACCGTGCGGTCCGGGACCATCGCCGCCACGTAACGCCTGACGCGGTCTTCGACTTGGACGAGGTCTGACAACTCGATTACCTACTTCGGTGCCTACTGCGGGTGGGCTGTTGTTGTCGTTATCCCGGTGGAGTGTCGAGGAGCCCTCGACGGAGTACCCAGCGTCCAACGCCCAGCGGGAAACGCCGCGGCAATATTGCCCCAGGCGATGAGCGAGTCCCGCATGTGGGACAGGAAGGCCGCGGCGAGTTCTAGCGGCTCGTGTGACAGAAGCGAAAGGCTGTGAGGTGTACGAAGGCGGGAGCCGAGCGCCTCATGGACAGCGGCGCGAAGCGCGGCTCCCTCGGCAAGGCACCCGGGCAGGACGGCGACGCATTAGCACAGCCTGCCGAGCCCGTCATCCGTCAACGCAATAGACCCGCTGAGCCGCCCGAAGCCCAGCAGGGGTCGGGTCCCGTGCGGCGTGCGCCGGCAGCGACGAGAGCCGTCAGGCGAGCACGCCCGCGCTGGCCAGCTCCGAGCGCAGCGACTCGGCCGAGGTGAAGTGGACGGTGGCGATGCCCATCCGACGAGCGCCGTCAACGTTGGACTCCGAGTCGTCGACGAACAGTACGTCCGCCGGTGCCGCGCCCAGCACCGCCAGCGCGGCGGCGTAGGCGGTCGGGGACGGCTTGGTGGCCCGGGTGGTGGCGCTGAACAGGGGTATCGCGATCCGGGCGTGCACCGCCGGCAGCACCACCGGCAGGGTGTCGCGCAGCAGCGCGTCGTTGTTCGTCAGCAGGGTGCGGGTCACACCCGGCGCGACGCTGTCGACGACGGCGAGAACCTGGTCGTCCGGGGTGAACGCCGATGCCCACAGCCGGGCCAGCTCAAGGTCGTCGCAGTCCAGTCCCAGCTGGTCGCGCAGCACGCCTCGAATGCCGGCGGCATCCAGCTCGCCGCGGTCACACCGGTCCACGATGCCCGAGCCGTAGAGCCGTTCGTCGACCTCGGTGGTCTCAAGACCCGAGACGGCGGCGAGGCACTCGAGGCGCGCTGTGGAGTCGAACCCGCACAGTACGCCCGCCAAGTCGAGCAGGAGATGCCGCGCTGCCACAGGGCAGACTGTAGCCGTCAGCCGGCTCGGACTGCCGCCTCGACGAGTATTGTTTGCGTCTCTGGCTTGCGGCTACGCGCCCGCGTGGATCGACCCTCATGGACTCGTTTGCGCCGCTTTGCTGACTTCCCTCAGCCAAGAACCGTCACTGATGGTTCGCGCTACCGTCAGTAGCGTGAACTCACCCTCCGTTACTTCCGTTTCCGCCGGGTATACGCCGACGGGCAGATGCGTGACCGTGGTTGTTCGGGATACCATGAAGCATCTGATCTGCTCCTTAAGGGTGGAGGGATTGGATATCACTGGGGTCGGTGTGCGGCACCGGCCCCAGTCTTTTATTAACGTCTTTATTACGGCACAGCCAATCCGGAAGACCACTGCCGGAGTACCGGAGATCTCTTTCTCTCCTCCTCCCAGGCACCGCGTCCGAGTAATTGATTCACCTCGCCGGAAGGGGCGCCCGACTCGAATGTCGGCCATCTGAGCTTCGATGCTGGCAGCAGGATGGGGTCCGCGCGTCACGGAAACCTATGAACTTGTGTCATGAAAATCCATGATTTGCGGGTTAGTGCTCCCGTGGGAGGTCTCGGAAGTGCGACCATAAGGCTGTGGCACTGCGTGTCCTCGTCGTCGACGATCATGCAAGCTTCCGACAACTGGCCCAACGCCTGCTGACAGCTGGTGGCTATGAGGTGGTTGGATTGGCCGCTGGCGGCGCCGAGGCGGTGCGCCAAGCAGCGCTGCTGCGGCCCAATCTGGTGTTGCTGGATGTGCTGCTCCCCGATCTGGACGGTTTCGGGGTGGCTGAGCGGCTGGCCAGTCTTGCCGACCCGCCGGTTGTCGTACTCGTGTCCAGCCGCACCCGAGTCGAACTCGGAGCTCGGCTGGACACCGCTCCAGTGCGCGGCTTCCTTCCCAAAGAAGAGCTGACCCTCCAGCGGTTGGCGGAGCTCATCCGATGACGGAGGGCGGGTGCGTGCCCGGTTTTGGCGGTACCCGCGCGAGTCCGCCGATCGAATACCGGGTGGCTGTACTCGCCGGTCTGATGACGGTCGCCATGCCGATCGTCAGCCGCGCGGGGGAGGGCCGCCCCGCCTCCACCCTGCCCACCCGTGTCGCCAGCGTCGGCGCGTCCTCGGAGCGTTGCCAGCGCCTGTCCTGTGGGCGTGCACGGTGTAACGTTGTGCGGCTGCTAGGTACATTCCACTGCCGCGATAGACCACACGGTGGGGGAGCGGAGCGCGGAAGCGGACGACTTGCTGGAAGGTAGGACGGTTTTGCCAGTCGATGGGGCGGGTGGCGACTACCCCGGCAGTGACCGGGCGGATGGCGTCGGTCGACTTGTCGTAGGTCAGCGCCGCGAGTTTGGTGACGCCTTGCTGAGCCAACGCGCGGTGGGCGGCGCCAGTCAGCGAGGCGCGTAGCTGCGTGGTGCAGGCCACTGGGTTGCCGCCGCCGCAGTAGCGACGGTGCCAGCTGGTTTTCCTGGAAAGGTCCTCGACGACGTAGCCATACCAGGCGACCCCGTCAAAGGCGCTGCCGACACCTCGGCTGGGATGATCGTCCAGGGCCTTCGGCAGCTCGTCGGCCAGTGAGCCCAAAGTGCCGCGCAGCACCTCGCGGGCCACGCCACCGGCCCACCACTGATCGAACAACGCGATCGTGGCCGCATCGGTATAGGTCCCGTCACGGTCGCGGTCTTCGCGGTGGGCCGACCAACCGCGGAGTAGCGCCATGGCCTCGGCGAGCAGCGGGTCGGTGCCGGCGTCGATATCGCCGAGCGCGTTAAGCAGGAAGGGCAGCACGCGTTCGGCGCGGGTGTCCACAGTGGCTGCGTCCTGCACGGCAGCCACTAATCCAGGCAGTGTCGAGACACGCACCACCCGGTCGGCGAGGGGCTGGCTGCGGTACACCGGCCCATAACCCCACTGGTCGTCCGCGGCGGCGAACCCGGGTGCGGGTTTGTTGTTCCAGCTCACCAGCTGCCCTGAGGGCGGATTGGTTTGCTGCGGATGGTCTGCGGCGGGCAGCCACCCTCGCCAGTCGTAGCGCGCATCACCCCAGCGCGGTAGGTCGAAATCCACCCCACTGGCGCGCAACGGAAGCCGCCCGGAAGAGAAGAAGGAGATATCGGCGTGGTCGATATAAAACCAGTTGAAGGTGTAGTCAATCTCGAAGGCGGCGCGGGCAAACGCGTCTGGCCCCGTCATAAAGCCAGGGTCGTTGAACCGGGCGAAGCCAATGATCGAGTCGACCTCCCGGCCGTAGGTAGAGCGCTGCCTGACCACCGCCACCGGCGCACCGTTCACGGTGGTGCGCTGCTGCACGATGCCGTGGTGGGTGCGCAGCACCAGAAAGCGCAGCCGCTGCGGGGCGCCTGGCGCGGCGGCGGTGGGCAGCGCGGTCTCGGTGTGTTCGAAGCGCTGCATCGGCACGCACCGCCCATCGCGTAGGTAGTGCGTCGCGTCCACGGTGGCCGGCGCCCCGGACGGGTCGCAGAGCCGCTCGACAACGGTGTCGACATTGTCGGAGCCCGAGCTGGTGGCCGAGAACGCGTAACCCTCTCCGTGACCTATCTGCACTAAGAAATTCGTCCCAGGGAAGGCTATGCCGCGAGCGCGGATCCCGGGACCGGACAACGAGATCTCGGTGAGCAGCTGCGGGGTGAAATAACCGGTCTGCGGGCCGAACACCGCGATCGGGTGTCCGTCGAGGGTGCGCCGACCGGAGACCAGCGCGGCGTTGCTCATCCCGGTGCCCGCGCGCAGGTCCACGGTGCCGAACGGAGTGTCCAACGGCCCAACCGGCACCGGTGGTGTCGACGCAGCGTCCAACCGCGCCCCGGTGCCCGGGGCGGTGGCCACTGGCACCAGGTCGGGCAGTGCCACCCCGGGACGCGAAGGATCCACACCGGACGCATCGCCGTACCCAAAATGTATCGACGCCGTGGTGGGAGCATCGCTCGCATCCCGGAAACGAAGGTCGTTGTAAACCGCGCGGGCCTCGGTGGGCCCGAAGCGTTGCTCTAGCTGCTGCAGCCATCGCGCATTGACTGCTTCGCTGCCTCCACCTGTGCCAAAGAAGCCGCCTAGGAGTGACGTAATATAAGTGAGGTCGCTGCGGCTCCACGGGCGGGGTACCCGGCCCAGTGCGGCGTAGTCCGCCGGGCAGCCGGTTCCGACTGCGCCCACTGGACACAGTGCGCGCTGCGCGGCGTTGATGCCTGCCAAGTAAGCGTCGATTTGGGCCAGCAGCTTCGCGCCCTCAACGCCATGCTTGCCGACTGCGGCCACAACCTGGTCATCGGCCTCACGCTCGGTGTAGTGCGCGGTGCGCAACTGCTCGACGTCCATCGCGATGTTCGCCGCCGACGGCCCGAGGAACTCTGCTGCACGAGCCGCGCCGACGTGGCGCAGCACGTCTTGTAGGAACATCCGGTCCTGGGTGCCCGCCCATCCCGCGCCGAAGGCCACGTCGGCATCGGTCTGTCCGACCACATGCGGGACACCATCGCGATCCCACGTGATCGTGACACCAGGCCTGGGTTGCTCGACACGCGCTACCTCATCCGGAGCAACGTCCAAGTCGGCATGCTTGAAGTAGGTGTCCAGATCGGCCTCCGACAGCGAGGAGGGGTCGACTGTGTTCAGCGCGTCATAGCGCTCGAGTTGGTCGGCGAAGCGCGGCGGAGCATTGCGCCCCTCAACAGCAACCCGCCCCATCGGGTCCGTGGCCAACACCCGCGCCAACTCCACAGCATTGACCGTCCCCGACTGGCCCGGTGGCAAGATATTCCACACCTCCGAGCCACCCTGCTCAGCCCGCGCAGCCACGGGAACGACCAGGGGGAGCGTCAGCCCACCCGCGATGACCGCAGCGATACCCCGCACACCCACCCGGCACCTCAATTCACGAGGATTTCCCACCTCACCAACGACGACCCACTACCCGCGATACCCACCCACGAGCCGCGTCACCTATCCGTCGGGTTGTGCAGCCAGGCGAGTACGGCGTGAACTCTGCGGTTGTCGTGGGCGGAGTCGGGTAGGCCAAGCTTGGTGAAAATTCGTTGAATGTGTGTTTCGGCAGTATTGAGTGAGATAACTAGTTGTTCAGCGATCCCACGGTTTGACAGGCCCTGTGCCATAAGGCCGAGGACCTGGTGTTCGCGGGCGCTAAGGGTAGTGAGTGGGCCGGCTCGGCTGGCGGATTGGAGCAATACCCGGACAAGTTCGGGGTCTATGACAGTTTCGCCTGCGGAGATGCGCCGTAGGGCGTCGTCAAGAGTGTGGGCGTCCAGGATCCGATCTTTGAGCAGGTAGCCGGCCCGGGTGGGGGCCTGTTCGAGCAGGTCGGTGGCGTAGCCGGCGACGACGTACTGAGAGAGCACCAGCACGCCGACGCTCTCATGCTGGCTGCGCACCGCAGCTGCGGCGCGCAGCCCCTCGTCGGTGTAGGTGGGTGGCATCTTGATGTCGATCAAGACGATATCCGGTAGGTGTCGGGCGACCTCAGCAAGCAACAGCTCGGGGCGGTTAACCTGGGCGAGCACGTGGTGGCCGAGCCCTTCGAGCAGCCGCGCGAGGCCCTCTCGGGTCAGCAGCGAGTCCTCGGCCAGGATTACCCGCATGGCAGCTCGATGCGCAGCCGAGTACCGCATCCGTGCGGGCTGTCGATGGTGAGCTGGCCGTCGAGGGCAGCGACGCGGTCGGCCAGGCCGCGCAGGCCGCTGCCGGTCGGGTCGGCACCTCCCACACCGTCGTCGGAGACGGTGAGGGTCAGCATGTCCGCAGTGCGGTGCATCACGATGGTGATCGTGGTGGCATGGGCATGTTTGACGGCATTGGTGACCGCCTCGGTGGTGCAGAAGTATGCGGTGCTCTCGACGGGCTCGGGCAGCCGTCTCGGGTCCTCGCCCAGCACGGTCAGCGGTATGCGGCAGCGGCTGGCCAGGGTCAGCAGCGCGGGGCGCAGGCCCTGGTCGGTGAGGATGGCAGGGTGGATACCGGCGGCGAGTTCGCGCAGTTCCTGTAGCGCACCGGTGAGCTCGTTCTCGGCTTCGGTAAGCAATTCGAGTTCGGCCGCTGCGTTGTTGTCGGTGAGTCGGGTGCGGAGCAGCTGCAGTGCTAGGCCGATGGCGAGTAGTCGTTGTTGGGCGCCGTCGTGGAGATCTCGTTCGAGTCGGCGGCGGGCTTCGTCGGCGGCAGCGATGATGCGGGAACGGGAAGCTCGGACCTCGGCGAGCTGCGCGATGACCTCGGCGTGGAGCCGGGCGTTGTCTAATGCGAGTCGGGCGGCGGAGCCGGCGGCGACCAGCAGCTCGGGCTCGTCATCGAGGGTGGGGTCGTGGATGAGCACGGCGAGCGGCTGGGACGCGTCGCCGACCGGTGTAGTGCTTCGGGTCCGGTCGCCGGGTGGTGTGACGGGGCGGCCGTTGATGTCGACCAACTGCTCCCCCATGGGGAAGGCGACCTGCAGGGTGGGGTCGCCGAGTGTGCGGGCGAGCGCGCTGCTCATGTCGGGCTGGGCGGGATCGGCCTGGGTGCCCAGGTCGCGCAGCATGTCACTCACGCCGGAGTAGGCGAGACGTTCACGAAGCAGCCCGAGCATAAAACAGCCGGGCACCGCGAGAAGGGCGATCTGTGCAGTCCGGATCCCTGCCGTGGTTGGCGACGGCCCGGCTCCAATGACGTTGACGCCGTGGATGGCGCCGTAGCCAACCAAATAGAGGAATGCCACGATGACCGCTGCGGTTCCCGCGAACGGCGGTGCTAGGACACGTCGCTGTCGGCGGCCTGCGCGACGGTAGCGTCGGATGGCGAGGAAGACGAACCACCCGGTCAGCGGTAGCCACCCAGCGGCCGAGATGCTGGTTACGGTCGCATGGATGCTGGAATCAGCGATCAAGTTCGCGAGATTTTCCGCGCAGCGGTTGCCACATTGACCGGATTGGCGGGGAAGGGTCAGCAGCAATCCGATGGACTCGATCCCAGCGTAGCCGTAGGCCACTGCGATCAGTCGCCGGTGCGAGCGTTCGGACAGCCGGCCGGAAGGGAACGCCAACAGCAGGTGCCCCCCCAACGGGATTTGGAACGGCACCAACGCGTAACTCACCGTGATAATGGCGGAGGACAGCCATCCGTAGTAATGCAGGCCGAATCCGGCAGGTCCGACGGCAGCCAGTAACGCGGCGAACGCCAGCATTAGCTGCCCGATGCGCCGTTTCGGTCGAAGCAGGCAGGCCAACCAGCCAACTGCGGCCCAGCCGGCGGCGACCACTAGATCCCACGCGACCTCTACCAGCTTATTTTGGGTTTGCCACACCAGAACGATCGCAAGGTTGCCGGTCAGCGCGGCCAGCGCCACAATGAGCAGAGCACGGCGCCGGCTTACCGGCCTAGCCGCGACTCCACCCGGTGCGTGCGTCGCCGCCGCGGTCGTCAACAGCGTGGCGGTTCTCCTGTGTCCGCAGAGACGAGTGATTCTCCAGATTGGGCGCCACTACGCGTCGACAACATCGGGGAAACCCCTACGAGTTGTGGCTCTCCTCGGCCAGTCGCGAGCCGACCGCGGCACGCGACCGCACTCCCAGCTTGGTGAAGATCCGGGAGAGGTGGGCTTCCACTGTCTTGGGACTCATAAACAGGGCCTCGGCGATCTTCTGGTTGGTCTTCCCCACGGCGACCAGCTCAGCGATTTCCCGTTCCCGCCGGCTCAACGTGCCCGACGGCCGCCGCCCCGAGACACGCCCACCAAGCATGCGTTGCGCGCGGGTGGTGTACGCGAGGGATCTACGGGCCCCGCACGCGGCAAAAAGCGTCTTGGCTCGGCCCATCTCCGCGAACGCCTGCGGTCGGTCGATGGCTGCCAGTGCATTGCCAGCGAACAAATGGGCCCGACCGGCCGCGACCTGGTTGCCCCCAGCGGTGAACTTGTCCGCTGCGGCGAGAGCATCTTTCGACGCCGCGACGGGGTCACCGGCGGCGAGCCGAACCCGGGCCCGAGCCAGCAGCGCGTGGCCAACCCTGCTGGGTAACTCGATCCCGACACAACATGCTTCCATCCGCTCAACCCATCTCTCGGCAGCATCGATGTCGTCCTGCGCCAGTGCGGCGACGACCAGTGTCTCCATGAAGAAGGGGCGATGCAGCACGTCAAGACGGGGCAGGTGAGGGCCACCGCAGGCGCTCACCATCCGCTCCACACAGCGTGCCGGCTCGCCGGAGAGCAGATGCGCCATACCGAGCGCACAACCGGCCGCCGCCGACCACCAGTCACCGTCATGACCTGCGGTCTCAACCGCCTGCTTACCGGCGCGGAGTCCAGTCTCGATGTCACCGAGCTCGACCGCGACCAGACCTTGGACCGTGAAGGCCATGGAACTCAGCTCGTCACTGGCTGCCAGCCGAGCAGCTTCGACACTGTCGGCCGCGCATTCCGCCGCCTCGTCCAACCGCCCCAGACCCTGCAGCGCATACACCTTGCCGACCAGCAGGTACGTGTGCAAATAACTCTGCCCGGCAATACCACCGACATTGAGGCCTCGGTCGAAGTGCCGCAGCGCGTCGAGGTGACGTTCGAGAAGGGTCTCCGACCAGCCTAGCCAGACTGTGGCGTCCAGACGGGAGGCGAGCTCACCGGTGGTGAGCCCGTCGACCAGCAGTGCCGCCGAGACCACCTGGTTATTGGCCCGAGCCACGTTCCCCACCGCGTAGTTCCCCAACGCACTCAGACCAGCGGCGACCGCCTCCAGTGCTCGGTCACCGTGCCGTCGGGCTAGTTCGGCCGCCTCCTCGGCCACGACGAGATCGATAGTGAACTCTCCCGCCAACAGGCCACCAGAAGCCAGCTCCAGTTTGAGGGCCGCAACATGGCGGTCGTTCACCCCGGAAAGGTCGCCTAGTTCCCGAAGAAGCAGCGCGCGGGCCTCGGCATGTCGTCCGAGGAGCCGCTCGACCATCGCGCAGAATCCGACAGTCGAAGCTCGGCTGGCCGACGGCTCGTCAGGCATCCGCAAGAGAACCTCGTGCAGGACGTCGCGAGCCGCCAGCAATTGTCCGGAAAGACCAAGAGCGTGGGCGAGGGTCCTCAGTATCTCAACCCGGCGCCTCGCCGCACCATCTGGAAGGAGCCCGAGAGCTGTCTTGAGCCAACGCGCCGAGGTGGCCGGCGCCACCGGCATCGCCTCGTGCGCCGCGTCGACAAGCAGGGTGATCGAGGCGTCATCTCCGGTCAAAGCCGACCTGGCGACATGGCCGGCGCGAGCCATGAGAGAGGCGCCGGTCCGGGCAAGTGCTGCCGCGGCGCGGGCGTGTGCATCCACTCGCCAGCCCACACTCGCCGAGTGATAGACCACATGACGAACCAGCGGATGGCGATAGTGGAACCGCCGGGATTCATCGATCGGACGCACTAGATCACGACCGACAAGCTCATCCAACCCGCGCAGTACCACCGACTCGGGCAATTGCGCCACATCGGCCATCAGTGACGGATCGAACGACGGGTCGCCTACGACGGCGGCCGCCCATGCGACCAGCTGCCCTCTCGCGGAGACCGCGTCGAGCTCGGCGCGCAACGCTGCATGCGCCGATAGCGGCAGGTCCCCTGGTGCGATATCGGTATCGACCTCGAACCGTGGCGGACCGGCCGCTCGGACCAGTGCATCGAGATAGAAGGGATTGCCACTGCTCTCGTGGTGCAGTGCACGGCACCGAGCCGGACTCACCGATGGCCCGAGTAATTCCCTGACGTCGGCCAAGGTCAGCGGACCGAGCTCGAGCCGCTCCACCCGATCGCTGTTGTCCGCCGCCCGAGCCAAGGCCGCACTCAACCGCGCCGGCATCTGGCGTGGACGATAGGCTATGGTGAGCAACACCTTCGCGCGAGGTGGATGCCGCAGCAGATACTCGATCAACTCCAGGGACGCCTCATCCGCCCAGTGCACGTCGTCGAGTATCAGCGCCAGTCCATCGGGACAGGCGAGTTCCTGCACCAACATCCGCATAGCACGATGCAACCGGTACCGAGCGACCTCGCGGTCCGAGTGCTTCGGTCGCCACGCCACCAATGCTGGGAAGACGGCAGAGAGCAGCGCGAGTGACTCCGACCGCACCAGCTCGGGCCGGAGCGGCTCGATCCCCGCCAAGTGGTCATCGAGGGCGTCGACGAACGGTCCGAATGGGACACCACGCTCGAATTCGTTCGCCTGACCGCCGAGGACGAGCTGCCGCTGAGCATGAATCAGCGTGGACAATTCGGTCAGTAGACGAGTTTTGCCCATCCCTGGCTCGCCGACGATCTCAAGGATTTGCATCTGACCAGCGACGGGGCCTCGGACTCTCAACTCCTTGACCACGTCCTCCAGCCTGGCCAGCTCGGCGTCACGCCCGACCAGCCGACTGATCATTCCCTGCAACGAAAGCCCCTATTGGTCTGCCTGTTAGCGCCAATACAAACCATACTTCGGTAGAAGTCGCTGTGAATGCTGCACCTGAACGGATCATGGACCAGCCCACTGGCAAGCGCGGCGATGAGGAGCAACACCAGCTTACAAAGCAACGAGTTCGCCGCACTGAAGCGCTCGGCCTGGTGCACGCGGTAGCCACGGTTCTCCAGCAGCCGGATAACCCGCGGCCGATCGGTGCAGATGTAATGCGGGGAAACCTCGTAGACAGCAAGCGGTCCGGCCTCGGACTATGTAGAGGATGTGGTTATCCAGGAAGGCTTCGGCGTCGACGGTCGCCAGGGCAGCGGCGGGCGGTTGCTCTGGACCGGCACCGTGCTGGAGCAGGCCGACCTCACTCCGAGGCTGACGATCGGCGTGGCACCGGCCGAGACCTCGTTCGGCACGACGGCGTCAATCACGGAGCGGGCGCGGTCTTCTGGTCGATTGATCCATGGTGACCGCACGTTCGGCGCGATGTTGGTCGGTATGGCGACACGGACGGATACGATCTTGTGGGTGGGACCCGGTTACTGTCCGCGGCCTGTCGACTGCATCGGATCGTCACCCCCGCCACGGTGTTGCGCTGGCACCGGGACCTGGTGACGCGACGCTGGACCCAGCCCCGACACCACCAAACCGGCGGCCGCCGCACGGCACCCGAGCTGCGCCGGTTGGTCCTGCGGCTGGCCGCCGAGAACTTCTGCTGGGGTTACCGACGGATCCACGGCGAACTCGCCGGGCTCGGCTACCAGGTTGCGGCAATTACGGTGTGGTCGATTCTGAGCGAGCCGGCATCGACCCCGCCCCTCGCCGCGACGGGCCACGCTGGCAGCACTTCCTGCGCGCACAAGCCCAGGCCATTCTCGCCACAGACTTCTTCTGTGTCGACACGCCGCCATCTCACGGCAGCGCTGACCGAGTACGTGGCGCACTTCAACGACCATCATCCGCACCGCGCACTGAACCAAGCATCACCACGCAAGTCACTACCACCGCCTGCGTCGCCATCCCAGCTTCGCCTCCGACGTCGCGATCTGCTCAGCCTGGATCCACCGTGCGGATTGTGACCGAGGGCGTGTCATAAGAGGGGAAGTGCCCTTTGACCTGGGAAGATCGGAGTTGCTGACGCCCCGATACCCGTCGTCGAAAGGGC
>JALZHU010000072.1 GCA_030860695.1 Actinomycetota bacterium | reverse complement strand
CGCTCGGCGAAATCGCCGCCAACGTCCGCCGCCACGAAGAAGAACTCCGGCGCCTGCGCAGGCAAGCCCACAACAGCTAAAGCCCAGAACCCACCACCAGCCACCAGCCAGGATTAGCCGGATAACCCCGGCTCAACGGCAAAGTGGAACGCTGGCATCGGAGCATCCAGGATGAGCTGCTTGATCCGCACGGCCCCTTCGAGAGCCTGGAGGCCGCGCAGGCCGCGGTGGATGCCTGGCGCGCCGAGTACAACACCCGCCGCCCGCACCAGGCCCTGGACATAGCCACTCCCGCCGAGCGGTTCACCTTCGTCCCGGACCCGCAGCGTGCCGTGCTCGGGCTGTGGCGACCGCCCGAGCTGGCCCCTACCGGCCCGGGCGCCGAGAGTCCCGAGGGTCCGGAGTCGATCGACGACGAACTCATGACCTCGCAGCACCGGCCGCGGACCCGGTCCCGGCACCCGGTGCCTCGATAGCCGATCAGCCGGCCGAAACCAGCACCGAGGCGCTGGCCATCGATGCAGTCGAAATTGACCGCATCGTGCCGGCCAGCGGCAACCTCGGGGTGTGTGGCCAGCAATTCTGGCTGGGCCCAGCCCGGGCCGGACGCACGCTCACCTTGTGGATCGACACCACCACCGTGCACCTGAGCCTGCCCGGCCAGCATCTCAAGATCCTGCCCTGCCGGCTCACCAGCATCGACCTGGCCCGGCTGCGCGCCAAGGCGCCCGCCCCGCCGGCCCACCACCGGCCCGACCGTCCTGGACCCAACTCGCCACTGGCGCACCCGTGGAAATCCAGCGCACCGTCAACGCCACCGGCACGGTCTCCATCGCCGGCAAGTACCACTCGGTCGACCAATAGTTCGCCGGCCGAAGTTCGCCGGCCGACGGATCACTCTGCGCCTGAAGACCACCCTCGCCCACGTCGTGCTCGACGGTGTCCTGACCCGCACCATCCCGCTGACCCTGACCCCGAGCCAACGCGCCCGCCTCCAGGGCGCCCGCACTCCCGGTCCCGCTCCGCTGCTGGACCAGCGCCCCACCCGGGTGCAGCGCACGGTGTCCTGCCGCGGCGGCACCCAAATCATCGGCCAACGCATCCAAGTCGGCCTTCGTTACGCCGGTCAAATCGTCACCATCGAAGTCGACGACACCACCCTGCGCATCTACGACCACCACGACCACCTGATCAAAACCGTTCCCCGCACCAGCCGCAAGGAGGTCCGCCGACACAAGGCCTACGGTCACACCACCCACCACCAAACCGGCTAGGCACTGTCACCCATCACCTGAAGCCAAAACGGCACCCATCACCTGGAACCAGACACGCAAACCCTGCACGAAGTGACATGACCAACCAGACCGAAATGCCCGACATGCGCGAATGCCGGATGCGGTCCAGATGCCCGCCTTTCCGGCGGTGTTGCGGTCGTTGCCGCCAAGGCGTACAAGCCACCCTGGGTTATGCCGGTTGAAACCCAGCCGTTACCTGTTCATCATTGTCGCGTGGTGCCCAACACCCCACCGAACCAGCATGTACCCGAACCCAGAGCAGCACCTGACGCAAGCGATGTCGTCAAAGATGCAAGCGGGCAGGCGGGGCTGACGAACGAACAGCGACTGGAGGCCGAGCGGCGCAAGCTGCGTGAACGAGAACAGCAGCTCATCGCCAGCTTCGGCGATAGGGACATAACCAGCGACCGCGCAGACCAAGCTCAACTGCTGGAAGGCGTCCATGAGCTGCAATGGGTCCGCGACCGTATAGCTGAGATCAGCCAGCTGTTGGCCGATCTCCGACAGCCGCGGGGACAGGCGAGGTCTGGCCGGATCGGGATCGGCGCCACGGTGGACTTGGAATACCAGGACGGGAGCCACGAGGCGGTCTGGTTGGGATCTCCGGGGCTGGCCCACGTAGATGAAGCGGTGGTGACGCCAAGCAGCCCGCTGGGGCAAGCGCTGCTTGGGCATCGGGCGGGCGATAGCGTCGACTACACCACGCCGGCTGGTCCACAGCGGGTCCGTGTATTGGCGGTGAGATCCGCGCAGTTGGGTAGTGAGGCTGCCACGTCCCGCTGAGCCAGGACTGTTCTTGGGTCGCCATCTAATGCCTCAGGGCCCTTAACCGCCTCCGCGATGATCGGCGCGGTTACCCAACTCGCCACCGTTACCGTGCTCGCCGCGAGCCCCTCGGGGCGAGGCTCGCCAGAGTCGCATTCGCCGCTCGCACCGCCCCGGCGGCAGCGAGAAGCTCAACCGACAAGAAGGTCTACCATCACGCAAAATCGGCTAGGCACTGTCACCCATCACCCGAAGCCAAAACGACACCTATCACGTGGAACCAGACAGCGAACCAGACACTGGAAGACTGGAAATGTGTGCGGTCTCGCCTGATGCCTGACGTTGCGGTCCAACCTGACGCTTGACAGTGGCCGTGATCGGCTTTCCCCGCGTGCGCCGTGTGGACGATGAGCAAGTTAGCGCCGGTCCCGCATCAATCGTGATCCAGTCGATCCTCGACGACTGTTGGTGTAATGTGCCGGTCCTGTCGAGACAGTTCAATTCCGCAACGTGGGCACTCAGTCAAGGCCCAGCGAGCGGTCCGAACCGCTAGCCACTCCTCATTTAGCCTGCGACGCTCCTCTGCCTGCCGGCGAAGCTGGTGCTGTAAGGCCTGGGTGGTCCAGGTCGATCCAAGTAGCAGCCCGAGGCAGACCAACAGTAGCCCGCTTAACACCTGCAGGGTCACCGCGCTCTGCGGTGCGTCCCGCCGCGACGTTTTGCTCCCTGGCCACGCCCCTCCGAGCGAGCCTTGGGCAAGTGTGTCGTGCTCCGGTGTGAGATCGACATGATGACTACTCCTTCCTCAGACGTTGGAACAGTGCTTGGCAGCTTGACTGCCACGGCATCCTGCAGACCGTGATCTTTGGTAGGTCAATGAGGTGGTGGGGTTCCCACGGACAAGCGCGGAAGGAGCCGCACCGACGGCCGTTCGCACTCGCCCTGGTGGCGGGCAACGGTCGATCAAGCACCAGATTAGGTTCGCAGATGCTAGCGATGCGCGTCGCTCACATCCGATGAAAAAAATTCCTCACCTGGCCGATAGGGGGCTTGACCTGGTAGAATCCTGATTCCTTGGGTACAGAAGCTCACAGCACATCGGCCGCATGGCTTAGGGCGTACACCGGCCGATCAGACAATTACCTCACGCGTATCTGCCGCAGGGGTGTGTCGAGGGTGGCCTAGAAGGGTGAGATGGCCATGCCGCGCAAACCAGGTAGCAAGGCGTACCGCGCCCAACAGCGCGAACGTCTGATTAGGCTCGGAGTGGAAGGCCGGCAGCTGACTGAACAGGTTGTGGCTGACTTGATGCGGTGCGGTTGTCGACCACGTGAGGCGTGGAGGTTGGCTTGCGAGCTTACTCAGGAAGAGGTTGCAGCGCAGTTCAATCGGATCAGAGGTGATCCGGACATCCGCATGCGCGCCAGTCGTATCTGCGAATATGAAAAGTGGCCGATAGGTGGCGTCCGACCGTCGGTGCGGGCACTGAAAATTCTGGCAGCTATCTATGAGACCACCTGGGATAGGCTTGTGGATGTCGACGATCTGGATGCGATGCCTGCCCGCGATCGGCAGGCATTTTTGGACCTCGCTGACCTGCGCTACGGCGATTCGCTCCATTTACCGATACCGCGACAGCGTCATCATCGTTTGGGTGCTCCTCACAGCGGTGACGACCCGCAGTTTAATCGACCGATCATCGCCGAGGAATCGACAACTGCCCACGAATGGTTGACCGTACCGTCACGCGGCGCCTCACCCGAGCAGTCGGGGGGCTGGCTGCCCGGTGAGGTCACGCACTTTACCGGGCGGGATGGGCCGATGGCCGAGTTGCGTGCTCGGATCGCCGAACAGGCCCATGAGGGCACCGTGGTGACAATCTATGCAGTTGACGGAATGGCGGGGATCGGGAAGACGGCGTTCGCCCGGCATGCCGCCCAGGAGCTCGCCAAGAGCTTTCCAGACAGGGCAATCTGGGTTGACCTGTATGGCCATACCCCCGGTATGCAGCCGCGCGAACCTTTTGGCGCGTTGGAGCAGATGCTGCTCCAATCAGGCGTGGCACCAGAGGCGATCAAAGCTGACCTGGCCGAACGCCAAGACCAGTGGCGACACCACATCCATGCCCGGCGCATGCTGATCGTGCTAGACAACGCACGCACCAGCGACCAGGTCCTGCCATTGCTACCGGAGGCGCCCGGTTGCCTGGTGCTGATAACCAGCAGACGAAAGTTGACCGGGCTGACCGACGCCTATCCGCTCTCACTGGACGTGCTGGGGTGGGATGAGGCGGAGCGGTTATTCATCAAGCTGGTTGGCGAGCAACGATGCAAAGACCGCGACGCTGTCCGGCAGATCCTGGCAGCGTGTGGTTGCTTGCCACTGGCGATCAGGCTCATCGCCGGGCGGTTACGTCACCACCGGGGTGAGCCGCTCGCCGATGTCGCCACAGACTTGGCCGACCAAACCGCAGCACTGGATGCGTTGGTGGCCGAGCATCTGTCGGTGCGGGCGGCGTTCGAGTGGTCCTATCGGCTGTTGACTGATGAGCAGCGTCGGGCTTTTCGCCTGCTGGGCTGGCATCCCGGACCTGAGATCACTCCGGTGGTAATCGCCGCGGTAGCCGATGTGTCACCCGGCCATGGGAGGCGGTTGTTGCGTGAGCTGGCTGACCACAACCTGCTGGAGCAACTCTCCGTGGTGGGCGTTCCCGGCGGTTCGCGTTACCGCATGCATGACCTGGTGCGTCTTTACGCTCGGGAACGTGCCGACGCTGAGGAGCCGCCGGCCCAACGGGCAGCGGTGGTGGATCGTCTGGCTGGTAGTTACCTCGCGATTGTGCGTGCGGTCGACCGGCTACTGCGGCCTTATGTCTCAGGCGACCCAGGAAAGAGTACAGCTTTCGAAACTGTCCTGACGTTTGCTGACGCCTCGCAGGCGCGGACCTGGCTGACCGCTGAGCGGCACAACTTGTTCGGGTGCGTGCGAGCGATGAGTCCGACCAGCGAAGCTGCGGACCTGCCAACGGTCCTCGCTGTCCACTTTCGCGACTTCGGCTTTTGGTCCGACGTCCAATACCTTTACGGTCAAGCATTGGTTTTCGCCCAGCACCTCGGTTACCGGCGTGGTGAAGTCGACGCGCTGTGGGGGTTGGGCGAGGTTGAGCGGCGTGTGGGCGAGTACGGCCAGGCCCGCGAATACCACAGTCAGGCCTTGGTTCTCGCCCGGCACCTCGGTTACCGGCGTGGTGAAGTCGACGCGCTGTGGGGGTTGGGTCAGGTTGAGCGGCGTGTGGGCGAGTACGGACAGGCCCGCAAGCACCACAGTGAGGCCTTGGTTCTCGCCCGGCACCTCGGTTACCAATTTGGTGAAGCCGAGGCGCTGCGAGGGTTGGGCGAGGTTGAGCGGCGCGTAGGCGCGTACGGACAGGCCCGCAAGCACCACAGTGAGGCCTTGGCCCTTGCCCGGCACCTCGGTTACCAGCGCGTTGAAGTCGACGCGCTGTGGGGGTTAGGCGAGGTTGAACGGTGCGTAGGCGCGTACGGACAGGCCCGTGAGTACCACGCTAAGGGCCTGGCCCTTGCCCGGCACCTCGGTGACCGGTGCGCTGAAGTTGACGCGTTGTGGGGGTTAGGCGAGGTTGAACGGTGCGTAGGCGAGTACGGCCAGGCCCGTGAGTACCACAGTCAGGCCTTGACCCTTGCCCGGCACCTCGGTGACCGACCCGGTGAAGCGGAGGCACTGTGGGCGCTGGGCCACGTCGCCACCGGCACCGCAGAACGGGGCTACGCCTGTGGGCTCTGGCAGAAGGCGCTTGAAATCTATGAAGAACTCGGCATTCATCCGCCGAGACCATTCGTGCGGAGATGCACCAGATTGACTGTTGACCGCCAGCGCCGCCGACCTCGCCGCTTGTCACTGCTCTGCCATCGACGGCACGATCACTTGATCAAGACCATCCCGCACGAGCTTACAAGGAGGTCCCCCAACACAAGGCCTACGGTCACATCACCAACCGACAAATCAGCTAGGCACTGTCACCCATCAGTTGACGCCAATCCGTCACCCATCATCTGGAACTAGACACACACATGGGTCGTCACATGGGTCGTCACGCTGTGCGCGTACTGTAAGTGGTGCAGGGGTGTCTGTCAGTCGGGGACTAGGCTATCGGGAGGAAGCAGACTAGGGGCGGGACCTTCTCTCGGCTCGATGTCCTCGGTGAGATGGCTCTCGTGATTGAGGACGGCTCTGATGGCCGGTCGAGTCGAGAGGCTGTGGACGCGCGGAGCGTCAGACTGCCAACGAGCAGCGCAGAACCGACGATGACCGCGGAGAAGTCGCACCGGTTCGCCCTGACCGGTTCCGATCCCGAAGGCCGTAACCGCGCCCTAATCCTGTGGCGGGAACTCGATCTATCTGGTGGACGCGGGGTGGTGCGCCGGGTGGTGCTCACGCTGGATGCCACGATGAAAACCGCGACGGTGTTCACCTTCCCGCAGGCCGTCGAGGTGGCGCAGGCAATCCTGGCGGCGGCCTGATGACCGAGACCGAGCAAGGCCCGTCCCCGGTGACCGGCCCCCACGACGGCCCGTTCCCATCCTGCGGGACCACCACCGGAATGCGGTTGGCCACCGACACCCCATCGAAGGTCCAGGCGTGGTCGTGCGTGGCGTGTGGCACGAAGTGGGTGATCTCGATGGTTAACCCGCGCCCATTCCTGGATCTGCTGGCCATGACGGTGGACCTCGCGGCGGCGCGTTCGTTGCTGTGGGAGCTTCTCAGGCTGGCCGATCAGGTGCCTGGGCTCACCGAGGAGCAGCTGCGGTTTCGTCTGCTTGCGCTGGCCGAGCGCGCCACACTCCGGTCACTCCCTGTCCCCAGATCCCCGGCTGGTCGCTGGTCGAGCAAGGCCCCCGACTCGGCTCCCGGCGGCCAGCCGGGCACCACACGGCACCGTGGGCCGTGCGCCGTGAATGAGCGGTGGGCCGCTGACCCCTGGCGGGATGCGCAGGGCGCTCCTATCCCGGTGCGCATCTGGGTCGAGCAGACCGACATCGACGCCGAACTGGGTGCAACTGCGCTCGCGGCTGGGCAAGCGGGGCCGAGTGCTGCGCCGCAACGCCACCCGGCTCGTGGTGTGATTCAAGGAAGAGACTGCGCTGACCCGTATCCGGCCGCACCTGGTGCGGGTCCTGCCCGGGGAGGTGCCCGGGGATGGGTGCTGAGAGCCCCAGCTCAGTGCGGCGAAACGGCTGCTGGATCTCGCCAACGGCTTAGTAACGCCCCAGTCGTCGGAGGTGGCGAGAACGTCACAAGGGAGGTTGAGTTCGCGCAGGAATCGCCCGGCGCGAGTGGTCTGATTACGAGCGATGCCGACGAAGTACCCGGCGTCTTTGAGCGCCTGCAGGCAGGGACGCACGTCGGGGGTAGAGGTCGTGGCCGTTGAGGTATTCGCCGAGACCGGCATCCAGACGGGCTTGGCGTTCGGCGTCGAGGTCGAAGCCGGGACGAAAGTACTGGAACACCTGGCGGTAGTCCTCGCCGCTGGCAATGACCGCGCCAAACATCGCCGAGAAGGTATGCCGCGGAATGCCCAACCAGTCGGCCCAAGTGCCGTACTCCCGAGTCTCGTCGATCAGGACCTCTCCGACGTCGAACCAAACGGCGCGGATCGGCGACATGGGCGGCGTGTCGTTCCTGCGCATATCTCAGCTGCCGGGCGGGCTAGCGGATGTGTGGGATACCACATTCAAGGTAGATGGTGCGGCCTGTGTGGTGAGCCTCAACGGCGGCCGCAACCCGGCGACCAAGGCGGGGAATCAGCAAGTTGACCGTCTCCGGTAGATTGTGGAACGCGTAGGAGGCGAGTTCCTCAGCTTGCAGCCGGATCGCGTCAACCTGCTCAGCAGTCAACGTCCCACCGTCAAAGATGAACAGTAGTTTGTCGCCCTCGTCGGGGTGCGGTGCCCAGTCCGCGACCAGCAGCGACCCGACCACCACCTTAAGGCTCAGCTCTTCGCGGACTTCGCGGGCAGCGGCCTGAGCGGGTGTTTCTCCCGTCTCCACATAGCCGCCAGGAATGTCCCAGTAGTCCTTGTAGGTCGGCTGGACGAGCAGGATCCGGTCTGCATCATCAAAGAACAAGACGCCAGCGGCAACGAAGGAACGACTGCGATCACGGGGGTCGTCCGCCACGGCGGAAACCCTACGGGCTCGCGCTCAGACGACGTGCAGCCGCTCCGCCAACCCGACAAGGTGATGACTCGGCTTACCACGCTGCTGGCGGATCCACCCCAGTACGAGCTGGCGGCTGATGAAGTGGTGCCGGATCTGTTCCGGCGCGTCCCGTTCGGCGTCGAGAAGGATCGTCAGGGGGGTGGAAGCGGGACATGCCAAGCTGTCGTTACTGCCCGGCGAAAATAATCTTCCGGTGGGTCCATGCGAGGCGAATCGCAGCCGCGACGCCTGGAGACAGCTGATCGCCTTCTCGTAGCCGGGCGATGGTGTGACCCTCAAACGGAACCGCGCGAGTCGATATGGCTCCCTCATCGTTGGCGTTCACGGAGTCACAGAAAAGGTGGTCGTATAGCTCAGGCTCGAAAATGGCAACAGTCAGCAAATCTGCACACAAAGTCAACGCATCAAGCGTGAACCCCAAGCAGTAGACGCGTACCCGTCCATCCGATAATCCTTGGTCCATTGTCACAAATGGTTCTAATTCAGAATAGTCAATCGGCTGACCGGTGCCGTCGTGTTCAGCACTTCCGAGCAATTCCTCTGAGTACTCGCGTTGGATATTGCGCCAGATCGAAAAGTCTGCTGCGATCGCTTTGGGCAGGACGCTTGATGGTTGGAAGATGCCCGCCGGCAACAGGTGCACCATGCCGCCCCCACCTGCCACTCGGTCACCATCCCGCTGGTGAAGAACCATACTTGGACTCTCCCCGCCGCGGATGGTGAGAGTCCCGATCGACCCCATGAGTGGGCGGCGCGCCAGATCAAAAGGATCGCCAATCAACTTACGAAATGCAAGCCGACGCCACGACGCGCGACCGACTGCCACATCACCGCGATGGTCACGACTCAGATGATGCAGGGCCATCTCGTGCGCAAGAGCCTCGTTGGTGTCGATCGAGTCGAAAAAACACATGGCGCCGAATTGGAGTTGGGCCACGGGCATCGTCCAGTCCACGCCGACCACGCGAAAGCACAGCCGATTTTCGAACAGCCGAGGAGATGCCAAATCGCGCACGGCATGGCTGTATCGCTGATACCGCTGCTCCGCAGAGGCCAACGGTCGGACCTGCGCGCTTTCTCGCTCCGAGCCCGTGATCGCTGGTGCCCGGACATGCTCATCCAGGTCTACCACCACGGAGCGCAGCGGTACGGGTTCCGAGGCAAGCCAGGACGGGTGGGTGATGACCCCCGTGTTCTCCAGGCCCGGGACAACGAACTCCGGGTAGAGGCGTTCGGCAACTATTGCCAGTGTGCGCCGGTAGCTCCCGAGGACCTGGCGTGTGTCCCGCCACTGTCGTTGATCCTGCTCCACGCGGAGATTGAGCGTGCTCGGGGCTGCAACGAAGGTTAACAGTTCCTCACCCGAGCAGCACCCAGCCGAGTCGGGGTTAAGCCGCCGAGGCCGACGGAACCCCAGTTCGTCAACTGCGCACTTGAAGTAGTCGGCCAGCAGCCGCCGATAAAACGGCTGCGGCCATTCGACCTCGCCGCGTTCCCAGCGGCCCACGGTCTTCTTGGTGAGGTTCGGATACTTGCCGTACTTCCGTCCGGCCAGGCCGTTGAGCTCATCAGCAAGGTCTTGCTGCGACAGGCCAGCCTCTTCCCGCAGTGCCACCTGGTTGACGTTGAGTGTTCGGGTCTCGCTGGGTGCAGTCACGAGGGCACAGTACGCCATTGCTCACCGGACAGCCCGCGATGTCCTCTCGATGTCCCCCAGCTGGTCTCACTCTGGGCGCCGTTCGGGATCGATCGAACCCCTGCCACGCACTGTGATGTTGTCGTGATTACGGCAACCACGGCGCTAGGCGAAACCAAGTCCTGCACACAAGCCTTCATGCAGCGCGTGAACCGGCTGAGGATTATCCGTGCCGCCCTGATCCCGCCGCTCCCGATAGCGCTATTAGCAACACTACCAGAATCCATCTCCTCACCCAGATGACGCCAATTTCGATGATTGCAGTGAACAAATCGTTTCTTGCGCCTTCTTACGCTCAACCAGCCATGGCGATCGTCAAATCAGAGCACGGCCGTATCCAGATTTGCTGGTTGGCCAACCACCGCGAAAGGGCGCCCTGGCCATGACCGCCGACACGACCGGCGGGCGTCCCCGGCTTCGCCAGTTGCGGCAGGAGGCGGGCTGGACTCAGCAGCAGTTAGCGGACAAGCTGGCGCATCTGGCGTGGACCCATGGCCAGGGCCGCATCGCGGTCAATGCCGACATGATCGCCAAGTGGGAACGCGGCGCCAAAGGTATCAGCCCGCGCTACCGGGCGCTGCTGTGTCAGCTGTTCGGCGTCACCGCAGAATAGCTCGGGTTCCCTCCCCCTCCCTCGGTCGCATCCAGCCGACCAGCACGTGA
The DNA here is from genome assembly GCA_030860695.1 of Actinomycetota bacterium. Classification (GTDB taxonomy): domain Bacteria; phylum Actinomycetota; class Actinomycetes; order Mycobacteriales; family Pseudonocardiaceae. The sequence goes on along the minus strand of JALZHU010000072.1, from coordinate 10,129 downwards.
CGCGGAGTCCCTGGTGTCTCTGCTGGATGACGCCGCCAGCCTGCTTGACCAGCTCGGTGCCGCCGGGACCGCGCTAGCCCCACAGATGCTCTCGGCATGGAAAGACACCGCGACCAGCCGCCGCACCATGCTGGGACTGTTAGACCTGGGCGCCACCGACCCTGCCGGGCACGCACGTGCTGCCACCGCCACCCTCACCGAGCTGGAACAGCTCGCCCAGCGATACCAGGCCCTGCACGCCACCGCCGACCCTGTGGCACTGTTGACCCCGGTCGCGGCGCATGTCCGGATGGCCAGGGCAGCGCTGCGCCGGGAGCACACCGCTGCGCAGCGACGTCGGCTACTGCGCAACCTCGCCACAGTCGCCACCCTCGCTGGTCGCCTGGCCTACGACGATCTCGGCGACGCTCTCTCCGGCCGCGCCTACTACAACCTGGCCCTGGATAGCGCCCGACAAGCCGGCGACCACCAAGCCGCCGCTCTCGCTCTGGGCTACACCGCGCAGCTTGCCCACGCCGAAGGCATGACCGCCGCCGCGCTCGACCACCTCGCCGCCGCCCTGGCCCATGCCGAGCGCGCCCCCACCGTCGGCCCTTGGCTCGCGACCATCCAGGCCACCATCTACGCCGATTCCGGCGACCACACCGCCGCCGCAGAAGCCCTCTCCCACGCCGAATCCCCAGTCTCTCAACCGTCGCCTTTCTTAGGCGACTACGGCCTGGCCGCTCACCTCGCCGCGACCGCTCACGTCCACCTCCAAGCCGGTCACCACACCGCAGCCCGCGCCGCGCTCACCGCCGCGCTCGGCCAGCTCCCGCCCACCGCCCGCCGTGAGCGCATCCTCGTCCTGACCGACCTAGCCATGACCGAGCTGCGCGCGGGCCGTCTTCCCGACTCCTGCTGCCACGCCACCACCGCCGCCGAGCTCCTCCACCGCACCCCCTACGCCACCGGCACCACCCGCTTACGTGCCTTCCGCGCCGCCGCAGCCCGCCCGATCGAGCCTCGTGCCCTGCGTGTCCTCGATGAACACCTTGCCCATCTCGCCGCTTGGCAGAACAACAGTGGCTTGGCTCGGGCCTAGTGGAGCCATCCGGGTCGACGTCGGCTAGCGTCACCAGCCCACCCGCCAGGAACTCCTCCACGACGCTGGTCACTTGTCACCGTCGAAAACCAGTCCCAGAAACGTCCGCAAGCCGACACCCGACGACGAAATAACTCTTGTCGTCACCCAAAAGGATTGCCGGGACTAGAAAAGGACTAGCTCGGGACTAGCTCGCGGACCCCCTCAGATCCGCTGTTCTGCCGTTTGATTGGTATGCGAGTCACAACGGCCCGCCACAACCGATCTGAAGGGAACAGCCAATGCAGTTGGAAATCAAGACCGAGGGTGTGGACTTTGTGGTCTCCCGCGCTCCGCAGCCCAAGGAGCTATTCCCCCGCCGGATCTGCTTGCGAGTCTCCGCGAAATCCCACGTGGGAATGGTGCTCGGCGACCAAGCCTACGACCGGGGCGCGTGGGCTAACCGGATCACCGACACCGAGGCCGGAGTCGGCTACGTCTTCGGCGAAGGAATCCGCGAACCCCTCCGCATCCGCGCCGGCTGGGTCCCCGATCAAACGATCAAACACCTCGAAACCTTCGTCACCAACCCCAGGACCCAGGACACCGCAGTCCTGGCCCTTTCCACTCCATCTAACGGATCGACTCACGGAGCGCGGTATGACCATCCCCACCCCCACCACTGGCGTTACCTTCGTGCAGGCAGCGGACCTGCTCGCGACTCACCTCGCTGACCATGCCGTGCCGGAACCGATGTTCCTGACCGTGACGACTCGGTGGGGACACTCGGAAGTCGCAGTGCAGCTGCGTCCCGACGCCGTGCCCCACCTCGCGGCTGCTCTACTGGCCTGGATCGACACCCTGCCCGCGATCACTGTGACGGCGTGGCGGCCACCCGAGGGCGAGCGCGTGCACCTATCCCTCGCCAGCACCCTAACCGGCCCAGCAGGTGCTGTCGCGCTGACCGTGTACGGCGGCGCAAAGGATCACGACCCGGTCCGCTTCGCCGACCTCACACCCGGCCAACGCCGCACCGTGTCCCTGGCAGAGCTGCGCACCTGGGCGACGGATGACCCCACCACCACGGGCAGCCCCGTTCTGGACACGCCCGGGGCATGACGATGACCCCGACAACCACCCTCCCGCCGCACACGGTGCAGGAAATAGTCACCAGAGCGGGCCGGTCGGACTTCGACCGGTGGACCGAGCAACTCACCCACTGCGGGCACTGCTCCCGCCCGGTCCGGCTCCGCGGACACATCGAACACCGAACCACCACCGGCCAGCGGATCGCGTACTCGACCGACGCCGAACCGGACCGGGTGCTGCTAATCCGGTGCGGGAACCGGCGGCGGCGGTGTGCCCGTCCTGCTCCTTTGAGTACGCCGGGGACATGTGGCAACTGCTCTACGCCGGAGCTGCCGGGGGCCGCAAGGGTGTTCCGGAGTCGATCCGGTCGCATCCGCTGGTGTTTGCCACGCTGACCGCGCCCGGGTTCGGGCCAGTGCACACCACCCGCGCCGACCGATCCGGCGAGTCCGCGCGATGCCGGCCCGCCCGTGGCACGCCACGGCTGTGTCCGCACGGGTGGCCGAGCTGGTGCACCGCCATCCACGCTGAGGATGATCCCCGACTCGGGCACCCGCTCTGCCCGGACTGCTACGACTATCCCGGGCATATCGCGTTCAACTGGCACGCCCCCGAACTCTGGCGTCGATTCACGATCACCCTGCGCCGCGTCCTTGCGCGACAGACGGGCTTGAGTGCGGCTGAGTTCGCGCGGCGTTGTCGGGTGTCGTTTGTGAAGGTCGCGGAGTTTCAACGGCGCGGCGTGGTCCACTTCCATGCGCTCATTCGCCTTGACGGTCCCGGGGAGGACTACCAGCTACCACAACTCAGCATCGATGCGCCCGGACTGGCTGAAGGGATCCGCGAGGCTGCTGCGCAAGTGCGGCTCACCGTCGAGACGCCCGGCGGGCCCGACCTGGTACTGCGCTTCGGGACACAACTCGACACCCAGACCGTCAACGGCGGCCCATCCGGTGAGCTGACCCCCGAGCACGCCGCCCGGTACATCGCCAAATACGCCGCCAAAAGAGCCGACGACTTCGGCCTCGGCCAGCGACGCATCACCCCCGAGGCGCTCCCCCTGCTTGATGTCCCCGACCACGTTGCCAGCTGGTCCGCGTCGCCTGGCGACTCGGTGAACACCAGGCTTATGACGGGCTGCGCCGCTGGGTCCACATGCTTGGCTTTCGAGGACATTTCGCTTCTAAGAGCCGCCGTTATTCCACCACCCTCGGTGCGATCCGCCGCGAACGCCGCACCTACCGCCAGCGCCAAGGCGCTGAACACGTCCGCGAGCTGCTCGACGAAGACACCACTCTCGTCGTCTCGCACTGGGAATTCGCCGGGGTTGGCTACCTGAACAGCGGAGACACCATACTCGCGTTGTCTGCCGCCGCCCGAGCCCGCGAACAACGACAAGCCGCCCGCGACGCCGCATAACACCACTCACAGAAAGGACACCTGTGAACGTCGTGGTCTATACCGTCGAGGAAGCCGCCCAGGTACTCAAGATCAGTCGATGGAAAATCTTCGACTTGATCCGCACCAATCAGCTTCGCTCGGTCAAGATCGGTGGCCTGCGCCGTATCCCGTGCACCGCTATCGACGAATACATCATCCGATTGCTAGAGAAGGTGGCTTAATGGCTAAGCGTAGATCATCTGCTGTTCCAGACCGGCGTTGCCGGGCCAACGGGGAAGGCTCTATCTATCAACGATCGTCAGATGGTCGATGGGTAGGTAGTGCGTACGTCTACACAACAACCGGTCAGCGCAAGCGCAAGCCCGTCTACGGCGACAGCTTCGACGATGTCCGAACCAAGCTGGACAAGCTAAAAGGAAACTCAGCCAACGGCGTACCCGTTGCCGATCACACCACCACAGTAGCGGAATACCTGGACTACTGGCTTCGCGAAGTCGTGTCCCACAAACGAGCCACCACAGCACGAGGATATGAAAGCGCCGTGCGACTGCACATCACACCAATACTTGGCAAGAAACGACTCGACAAACTCACCGGCGCCGACGTCCGGCACCTCATCGCAGTCTGTCGACAGAAGTGCCTATGCTGCACTAACCGGTACGACAAGTACCGCGAAAAGGAACAACAGTGCTGCTCAGTCAGCAAGTGCTGCCAGCGAACACCATCAACCCGACAAATTCAATACATTCATGCCGTCCTACGCAATGCCCTGAGCAACGCCGAGCGCGATGAGATCATTACCCGTAATGTTGCCAAGCTCGTGCAGATCCCCGCACCCCGCTATAAAATCGGCAAGGGTCTCCCAGTCGGCGACGTCAAGCGCATCCTTATCGAAGCCCAACCCACCCGGCTTTATGCCCTCTACGTCTTGGCTGCCACCCTCGGCTTCCGCCGTGGCGAACTCCTCGGCCTGCGCTGGCCGGACCTCGATCTCAACCTAGGCACCGTCGCGTCGGCCAAGACCGTTCAGCGGGTCAAGGGTCGTCTCCTCATGGACGACACCAAGACCGAAGAATCGGACAACACCGTCCCATTACCCAAGATCACACGACGAGTCCTGATCGAACACCGCGACCGGCAAGCCACTGAACGCGCGCTTGCCGGTGAGCTATGGACCGAACATGATCTGGTATTTCCCACCAGCGTGGGCACCCCCATGGAACCACGTAGCCTGAACCGGCACTTTGACGGAATCCGTACCCGTGCCGGATACCCACATGTACGTCTACATGACTTCCGCCACACCGTGGTCAGCCTGCTTCTCCAACTGAAAACACCGCCACACGTCGTCCAGCGAATTGCCCGACACGCCGACCTTGACGTCACCTTGGGTATCTACGCACACACCGACCTCGACGCCATGCGCAAGGCGCTCGACAGCATCGAGTGGGACGACCTATGAGCAGCCGTTGCTACACCGTTGCTACATTCGGCCAGTCAAGTGATCTTGAACTGACCTGTTTTACCTGGTCGGGGTGGCGGGATTTGAACCCACGGCCCCTCGCTCCCAAAGCGAGTGCGCTACCAAGCTGCGCCACACCCCGGTGCACCAACTGGTGCAGGCGCAGCCTACGCGACCGCCAGGATCCCCGTGTCGGCCCACGGCACACGTCCCGCAGATTGAAGCCAGCAGCAGGTAGGCTTGGGGCCGCTCCGCTGCCGCGGAGCATGCGGGCGTAGCTCAATGGCAGAGCCCCAGCCTTCCAAGCTGGCTATGCGGGTTCGATTCCCGTCGCCCGCTCCACAGACTAGGACCAGGTCAGAAGGCCTACCCACTGACCTAGGCCTAGTCGTTACGAGGCGCTCACGCGTCTACGTGCCAGATTCGTGCCAGATCACGCGACCGGGGGTAGCGTCAGACCCTCGTCATCGCCTCGGTCTCGCGACTGCTCGGCAGCGCCCTCGACAGCGGCGCGAGCCTCCGCGATCATTAGATCTAGCGCTGCGGCTATTTCCCGGTCACGCTCGCTGGTCGCGTGTTGGTAGATCATCGCGGCCCGTGCGCTCGACTGCCCGAGCCGGGCCATGATCTCTTTAAGCGTCGCCCCCGTCCGCGCGGTCATCGTGCCTCCCGTATGCCTCAAATCGTGCAGATGGAGGGCAGGGTGGACCTCGGCGCCTGCAAGGGCTTTCTTCCAGAGTCGATGAAAGTTGCCACGCTTCGGAGTGGCTCCTTTCGGTCCGACGAACAGCCGTCCCTTCGGCCCCGGCTCAGCGAACACCTCCAGATGGTGCCGAAGCTCGGGCAGGATTCCCGCAGGGAGGGCCACCGTCCGCACGCCAGCTGCCGACTTCGGCTTCTTAGTTCGTTGCTTTCCGCTGTTGAGCTGAGAGACGGAGCGTTCGACCTTCAGCACCGGGATGCCATCATCGATCAGTTCGGCCGGATCAATCCCCGCGGCGATCTCCTGATCATTCGGCGTACGCGCAGGCAGTAGGATCAGGTTATCGCGTCGAAGCGCTACCAACTCTCCGAAACGGAGTTGCCCGAACGCTGCAATCAGTACCAAAGCGCAATACCTCGGTTGAATGTGTGCCGCGATAGCAAACACTTCGGTAAGTGTGATTACCGGCCTCTCTGGCGCCGTCTCCTGGCCGGCGCCCTTAATACGGCAAGGATTCCGCCGGACTATCTCATCATCGACCGCAGTGTTCAGCACAGCTCGCAGGAAGCGGTACGCCTTTGCAACTGTCGTGTGTCCGGTGCCGCTGGTTAACAAGTCTGTTCGCCACGTCCGTATGTGGGCGGCAGTAAGGTCTGCGAGCATCAAGGTGCCGAGATGTGGACAGATGTGGTTACGGAGCAGTCCCTCATACAGTTCGATCGTGCGATCCTCTAAACTTCGCTCGGCGATCCACCGTGTAGCGTACTCGTGTACGGTGATTTTTCCCGCGTCCGGATCGATCCACTCCTGCCGCATCATATCAGCTTCGACTTCGACGAGGTATTGCGCCGCCTCTGTATGCGTGCGGAAGGTATCAGGTGCGGGACGAAAAGCACCGTCAGGTCCCGGGTATCGTGCCTGGAACCGACCAGAGGGCAACTTACGGATGGAACCAAAGCGCCGCTTGTGGCCCTTGGAATTTCCGCCCAACTACGCAGCCCTCCTCCCCCGCCGTATCCGCCGAATTGGTGCGACCGTGTTTTGTTCGATGTATGCCTTGAGGACGCTTTCACGGATGCGGACGTGGCTACCGATCTTCACGAACTCGATACGTCTTTCCTCGATCAGCCGCCGGGGGAATCGTTCAGTAGTTCCCAACAGCGCGGCGGCGGACTCCACGTCTAGCAGCCGGTCAGTCATTAAGACTCCCCCCTCCTCCTGCGGTTCCGTCAGCTACAGCCGCTACATCCGCTACCGCCCTGGTCACGGTCCGGTTCGGGGCCTCTCCGGCACCCGCTACAGCCGCTACAGCCGCTACGTGGCTGGCCGACTCTGTAGCGGCTGTAGCGGATAGGTCCGCGACAGCACTCGTCTCTGATATGGGGCTGAGCTGCGCTGTAGCGGGTGTAGCGGGTGTAGCGGCAGCTGGAAGGTAGCGGCTCCAAACGTCGGCTAACCCGTCTTCACCATCAATGCGGTAACCTTTGGTGACGGCACCTGTGGGAAGTCGGAGGTTCTTGGGCTTGATGCCGTACCGGGCTAATTCTTTGCTTAATCGGCGGCTGTCTAGCGGTTTGCCGTGCAAGTCGGCCCAGGGTGCATCTTCGAGTCCGCAGAGTGCGGCGATTAAGTCGGCAGTGGTCATCCTGTCTGTATCAGCACGACAGAACAGTTCGCGGAGATCGGCGAGTAGCCGAATACCGGTGGAGGTCATCTGCGGTCCTGTATCGAGGACGAAGTGCCGGCAGGCGTTGCGGGCGGTTTCGGGCCAGTGGCTCCCTGCGGTGTCAGCGATGGCGAGGAGTGGTTCCCAGATTTCGGCGGATCGGTCGGTGACGCCGTCAGGCATCTCCGGCAGCGCCTCACTGAGTCGAGCGATGGCGGAGTCGATCCACGCTGCTAATTCGTTTCGGAGGGGCTTTGCTTCGCGGGCTACTTGGCGTTCTCTGAATGGTTCGGCGGGTTCGTCGGGACGGCGGCGACGCATGTGGATAGTGATAGCCCTGGTGGTGATGGTGGAGGGCATGTGCCCGGAGATGCCGGCCAGTGCAGCTGGAGCGTAGACCGGGAAGCGTTCGACTTTGATGTTTTTGGCGTCACCGACGCAGCGGGCGATGGTGGCGGAGCGCTTATATCCGGCGTTGAGCAGACCCCGAAGATCCTCGTTGTTACCGCTATTCTTCGGATTGAAAATAGCATCGACTTCGTCAAAGAGGATAGTGACCGGTCCTAGGGACACCAGCCGAAATAGTGCGGCGGGGGTGGCGGAAATGGTCATCTCGGGAGCCCGTACGAGGTATTGCGCGACTTCAAGTACCCGGGTTTTTCCGGATCCGGGTTCGGCAGAGTCGAGCACCAGCCGTGGAGTGACGTAGAACTGCTCGGTGGCGTGGGTGTGGGCATACCACAGCGCCAGCGTGGGCGCGCAGTGCTCGGATGGGAATACCGAAAACCGGGCCACAAATGCGGCGACCGCATCGAGCACCTCATGTCCTGCGCGGGCCGGGCCGCCAGACGGGGGTGGCCCGAGCCAGCCCAACGGGTGAGCAGTTGTGGTCCCCGCGGTTGACTCCTCTGCGTCGGTCCCAACTGGGGCGGAGGTGGTCGGGGTGGCTTGCCAGGTGTGTTGGCAATCTTCGGAGCAGAAATCTGCTGAGGGCGACTGTCCGAGAGGTCCTCGGCAGTGGCGGCAGCGTGGCTGGTCGGGGACGGTCGCCGCAGGGGTGTGGTTGCGTGTCATGCGGCCCTCCGGATGCTGGTACGGGGGGTGGTGCGGCGGGGATTGCGCGCCCCGGCGGTTAGGCCGGCGGTGATGACCCGGGCGACCTCGGCGGGGGTGCAGCCGCACTCGTCGGTGATCAGTGCCTGGGCGGCGGTGGTGAGCTGGGTGCGGGCGGTGGCCGCGTCGAGTAGTCCGGCGCCGATGAGTTGGCCCAGGGCGTAGGCGGCGCGGCAGAGCGTGGCGTTGTGCCGTCCTGGTGGGGCGTTGCGCACCCGCTGGCACTCGCCGCGCAGGGCGGCGAGGGTGTAGCGGTCAGGGTTGGTAGCGCCGGCTACAGGCGGCGCTGAGTGGCCTGTAGCCGGCCTGGGGACCAGGGCTTCGTATAGCCAGGTGGGCAACGGAGCGGGGTCGCAATCATCGAACAGCTCGTAGCCGCCGGATGGGACCGGGGTGCCGGGGGCGATGACGTACCCGCCGCGCGCGCGGGTGTCGATTTTCCACCCGAGCACGCCGCAGGTGTTGCGCAGCGCGGCGCCGGGCGGGCTGGTGTAGTACAGGTGCCAGCCGCCCGATGGGGTCGACACGGCGTAGGTTGGGGTGATCTCTTGGCCGTGCTGGCGGGCCAGGGTACGCAGGACGCCGGTGCCGGTGGTGATGCCCAGCCTGGCCCACTGGTCCGGCACGGTCTCAGCGTGTCGGGTGGTGTCTAGATCGATGACCACGAGCCCGGAGGGGCCGGTGGCGAGGCCGATGCTGTAGGGGGTTTGTCGCCACCAGGCTGCGATTTGGTCGGGGTCGGTGCTGGCCCGGGTTTCCCAGCGGTCGATCACCGGGGGTTTCTTGGCGCCGGGGCTGACCGGGAACACGTGCCAGCCCCGGGCGGCTAGGTGCAGCGCCCACGCGCGCAGCTGAGTGCACGGGGTATTCACAGTGGGGTGATCCCTTCGGTTGCGGGTTAGTCGCTTAGTGCCGGCCCGGGCCCGGCGGCGGCCGCACGGGGGCGGTACTGCCGGGGCCCGGGGCCAGGGAGAGCTAGAAGGGGGGCTTGTCGTCGCCGCACGGGTCACCAACACCGCCGCTGGTGTCGGCGTGGCCGATGCTGCGAGTGGGTTTGGTGACGGTCGCGGTAGCCCACTTCAGGGACGCGCCAATCTCGATGACGTCGACTTCGAAGGCGTAGCGCTTCTCGCCCTCGGCGCTGTCCCATTCGCGTTGACGCAGGACCCCCGGTGAGTAGCACCCGGGTGCCCTTGGTGAGCGATTCGGCGAGGTTTTCGGCGGCCTGGCGCCAGAGACAGCAGCGCAGGAAGGTGGCGCCTTTGTCGACCCACTGACCAGTAGCTGGGTCGTAGCGGCGGTCGTTAGCGGCCACGGTGAACGTCGCGACGGCCGCGCCGGTGGGCGTGAAGCGTAGTTCGGGCTCGGCGACCAGGGTGCCGGCGAGAGTGATCTCGGGTAGTCCAGCCATGACAGATCCAGCTCCTTTCCAGCGGTAGCTCAGAACGGCTCCTCGCCGTCGTCGCTGTCGGATGGGGTGGGGAGGGTGTCGAGCCAGCCGAGGGCCACGGCGGCCAATTCGCGCAGGGCGGTGTGCAGGGCGGCGGTGTTGAGTGGTCGCCCGGGGGCGGCGCCGAAGAGGGCGGTCCCTACGGCGCCGAGGGCGGCGGTCAGCGCGGCGAGGTGCCGCTC
>JALZHU010000343.1 GCA_030860695.1 Actinomycetota bacterium | reverse complement strand
ACCCACTACCGGACACGATCCCGGTACTGATCTTCTGGTGGGCGTGGCGGTACCGCTCCGAACTCGCCCCGCTCTATCTCGCCACCGCCACGGCATTCCTCGCCTGGATGCTCCATCTCACCCACCCACAATGGTGGCCCGCGATCCTCGCCGTCGCCGTGCTGGCTGGGTGCGGGCTGGCCGTCACCGGGCACAGATTCGGCCTGCCCACCCGCATCGATTGCCTCTATGCGGAGCTTTCTCGTGAGTGGCCACCCAGTGGACGCTGGCGAGCAATTCCATACCGTAGGCTGACTCGAAGCCCTCGCTGAGTCGGTCGACTCGTTCGATTCGGACAACAGTGTCGGGATAGCGGTCCAGGACGCGGTCGGCCTCGTCGCTCACATCGGGGAGCAGCTTGATCGGTTCGGCTTCCTGGACGAACTTGCTACCGTCACCAAATCCGGTAATGAAGTGGCCTTCCATCGATCGCAGTGCCTTGCGGAGGTTGTCCGCGTACGGGCCGTAGTGGGCCTTGGTGTAATTGAGGCGCATGTCCTCGCCGACGACCTGCAGGGAAGTACATCAGCTTCTGCACCTCGATGAGCGACACGTCAAGCGCGATCTCGCTGTACCTGCGCATTGTCGCGATTGTGGCTGCCTTCGCCACGGTCATCGTGGGTCGCGCTGTCCGGGTGGTCATGTCCGCTGCGTCCGGTGCGCCCTCTGGTACAAAGATCCGGACATCGACGTCCGGTAGTTGCTCAAATGCGCTCTCGATGAGCGGCTTGACCTCCGCCCAGTCGAGCCCGCCGCTGCCGCAGCCTAATGGCGGCACCGCGATCGAACTGATCGACTTCTCGCGCACCACGCGCACCAGGTCGGCGAGCCCGGCCTCGATGTCCGGTAGTCGGGAGCGCGCGCGCCAGTGCCCCTTGGTCGGGAAGTTGATGACGAATCGCGGCCCGGTCACCGCGCCGGTGTCCCAAACGTGCATCTGACCGAGGCAGACCTCGCGCCGCTTGGCAGCCCGCTCGTAAGCCCGGAACATGTCCGGAAACCGCGGCGGAACTGAAGAGCGATGCCCTTGCCCATCACTCCCACCGTGTTCACCGTGTTGACCAGCGCCTCCGCATCCGAGTTGAGGAGGTTGCCGTGAGACTCGTGGATCACCGCGCCTCCCTCAGTTGAAGTACCAGTCACGCTTCGTTCGTACCGCAATGCCCTGACTAAAACGAGCCAAGGTTGCCCGAGCTTCGGCAGCTCGAGCAGGAGTGCAGGCCGCGACATACTCGATCGCCCGCCACGGCACTTGGCGGTGGACCAGGCACTCGGCCATCCGTCGTTCCATGCGATCCGGCTCGCTGGGCGTGTTGTTCCACATCGTCGCGCGCATGAGCGGCCAGTCGATCAAGGTGTCAAGGTCGGCGAGATTTGGGGTGAAGTGGGCGGCCGTCAGCACAGCGTTGCGGTCAGTGAACAGCATCGGTAGTCCGAGCTCGGCCAGCCGGTCGGCAGTCGTGACGAGGTACACCAGCGGTCCAGGCCGTCGGTGTACTCCGGCACGTTGCCCATTGCGATGGCGTAGAGCATCGGGCTACGCGGCGCGAAGTAGAACGGCTCGTAGTCCGCGACCAGGCCACGCGGGCCCACCGGCACTGCTCGGCGCCGGCGCCGCTCTTTGATACCCCCCGGTTGCCGACCTCGACGGCCAGCAGACCGGCCACCGCGCCGTTGTCACAATGCAGACCACGCTCGACGATCGAATCCAGATGGTGGATCGACGTGAAGTGGTAGAGCGGCGTAGGCACCGGGCGCGGCACGTCGACTACCTCGACTCAACAGTGGGGCTCGATCAACTCAGCAGACCCTAGCCATGTCCACGACCTGGACGCGAACGCCGCCAGCGCAGCGCAGCTTGGCCGTCCAGGGTACGGCCGAACGCGTTGAACCTGCCCATCGCATGATGTCCGGACAAGCGGCGCACCGCCCCCGAGCAACACCTTGGTGCGGCAAACGCACTGTGCAATCTCCACGCGGAGTGCCCCTCACCGGATCGGGTGGTCAATCGATCAGTGTCGCCTGCGACCCGCTGACGCAGTGGTAGTCACCATCATGGGGAGGTCGCGGATTGATCCCGTACGGCCGTCTTCGGGCTGGGCGAGAACGACACCATGATCGCCGGTGTGGTGGCCCAACGGAGTGCACTGGTGTATATCCAGGCGCTGTACCAGCCCATCGGCGACCTCCATCGCAGCACGATTACCGGTAATTCATGAGCGCGGTCACCGCTGCGCGCCCACCGCTACGGTCTAACCGCGAGTTCTGGCTGCTGTGGGTTGGCCAGGCCACCTCCACGCTGGGGTCGGCGTCCTTAGCGATCGCGATGCCGCTACTGGTGCTTGCCCTGACTCACTCGCCGGCCCAGGCTGGCCTGGTCGGCTTCGTCGGGACTGGGTCGGCAGTCGTCTTACTGTTGCCGGCCGGGGTGATCGCCGACCGGGTGGACCGGCGCCGGTTGATGCGCTGGTGTGATGCGGGGCGGGCCGTGGTGATGGCTGTCTTCGCGCTCACTCTTGCCTTCGGCCGACCCATGCTGGTCGAGCTGCTCGGTGTGGCGCTGGTCAACGGTTCGCTAAGCGCGTTACTCCTGGCCGCGCAGAGCGGCGCGGTGCGCCAGGTCGTGGCCCGGGCAGACCTGCCGACCGCGATCGCCCGCAACCAGGCCTACCGGCAGGCGGCGATGGTCGGTGGCCCGCCGCTGGGTGGGTTGCTCTACGCGCTGGCTGCAGGAACCCCGAGACCGCCAAAGATCTCGCGAGCCGATGCGCCGCCAACTGCTCAACGGCCTGCGGTGGATCTTTGCAGAGCCGTTCCTGCGAGCATCGGTGCTGTATGTCGTCGCGTTCGCCTTTGTCTCACCCGCGCTGGTGCTTGCGGTGATCGTCCGGGCCACCTCGCACGGCGCCAGCTCCACCGAAATCGGCGTGATCTTCGCGCTGAGCGGTGTCGGCGGTGTAGCCGGAGCGCTGGCCGCCCCGCATATCCAGCTGCGCTGGCCACCCGGTGCCGTACTACTCGCGATCGGTGCCCTCTGGACCGCCGTCATCCCGCTGCTCACCACGACCACGCACCCCGTTCTCCTGGGCAGCATTCTGGCGGCCCTCGGATCCGTCACCCCCGCGATCAACACAATTGTCGTCAGCTACCAGATGGGAGTGACCCCCGACCGGCTCCAGGGACAGGTTTACGCCTCGATGAACCTGGTCGCGAACAGCTCGACGCCGCTGGGCTCACTGGCCGGCGGATTCCTACTGACGACCATCGGCTCGACCGGCTCACTGCTGGTCCTCACCGCCGTCACGATCACCGTGGTCGTGACAGCCAGCGCCTCAACCACCCTGCGGACCGGCGGCCGAGTGAGCGCCCTTTCCAGCCATATCCGTGGGTACTGAACGCGATGACGCAGCTTCCTCATGAACCAGTACCCACAGGAACGTCACTAGCGCCTATGATCTCTGCATGATTGATCATGACGAATACTACGCAGATCGGTTCGCCGAATCCTATGACGCCTGGTGCGACATGCTGCCCGACACCGACGCGACCGTGGCTTGTCTGAGCGAGCTGGCTGGTTTCGGACCGGTACTTGAGTTGGGCATCGGCACCGGCCGGGTGGCACTTCCTTTGAAGGAGCGTGGCTTGGAGGTTCATGGGGTCGATAGGTCGGAGGCGATGGTCAGTCAGCTGCGGGCAAAGCCTGGCGGAGACGGGATCCCGGTGACGATCGGGGATTTCAGCGAGGTCCCCGTCGAGGGGACTTTCTCATTGGTATTTCTGGCCAGTGGGACATTTTTTGAGTTGCCATCTCCTGAGGCGCAGCTGCGCTGCTTTCAGAACGTCGCGAAAGCTCTTGCCCCAGACGGCCTGTTCGTGTTCGACTCGATGATGCCGGACTCCTCGCGGAGATTCAACAACCAGGATGTGGGGATTGTTCCGACGCGAGGGAACCAGCTCGTCCTGCAGTTCCGACAGTATTATCCGCACGAGCAGCGCTCTACTTGTGATTACGTCATCATCTGTGACAATGATGTACGACATATGCGAGTCAGGTTTAGGTACGCGTGGCCTGCCGAGCTGGACCTCATGGCGAGATTGGCGGGGCTGCGCCTGCGGGACCGGTGGGGCAGCTGGCGGCGGGGTGCCTTCACGGCCGCCAGCACGCATCATGTGGCGGTATATGAACTCCCGAGGTGAGGCGCCACTGACGTTTCTGTGGGTACTGGTTCATGATCGGTAAGGAGCGCACGCCGCGCTCTGTCGAGGGTTTTGGCCTTCCACAGTCAGAGACGATCAAGACGGTGACGCGGCGTGCGGACGACGAGGGTATGGCGGCTGCTGCTTGGAGTCGAGCATGTGGTGATTGAGTCGGTGGACTTGGAGTCCGACGGTCACGACGGCAAGCGGTTGGTGACGCGGGTGCGACCAAAGGTGGCTTATCGGTCGCGGTGCTAGCGGTGTGATCGGAGCCACCACGGGCCCTCGACGAGGTCCGCCGTCTGCTGGTCGCCGATCTGAGCCGCACCGGACGCGCTGGCAAGGTTACGGACCTGGTGGGCTCTCAAAACGTGCTATTGCGGTCATCCCCACTGTAGAAATGATCCGTTGAGCTGCAACGAGATTGCGGCGTTTACAGACGGTTTCTGGTGATGGATTCACTGACCGAAGTAGCTGATTATGGGTGCGGGACGTGGTGGCTGCGTGTGGTCGGCGGGGTTTAGCGGTCGGTTGGTACAGCGCCAGCCGTCGCTCAACTTCGTCGAGCAGGTCGAGTTTCCGGTTGAACGCCATCCGGATGAGCTGGGTACCGCAAGCATTGTCCGGGGAGAAAAATAGTTGGCCGGGAGCCACCAGAACTCTGGCCTCGTGTAGGAAGCGGTAGGCCAATGACTCGGAATCTTCGCTGGTGAATGGCCGGATATCGGCCATGATGTAACATCCACCCTGCGGTGGTGTGCAATGAAAGCCAAGCGCGGCGAAGATTCCGATCATCTTGTTGCGGTGGGCGTGTAGGTTGTCGGTGGGTTTGACGAAGTCCGGATC
>JALZHU010000342.1 GCA_030860695.1 Actinomycetota bacterium | reverse complement strand
CGTCGACGTCAGCGAGGAACTGGACGTGCCCGCGGCGCTGCTGCGGCCGGACGGCCACGTGGCATGGGTCGGTGACGATCAGCAGGATCTGCTCAACCAGCTGCCTCGGTGGTTCGGCGCCGCCGTCAGCTAAGCGGGCAGTGGTGGCTCGAAAGGGCGGGACCTATCTCCGGCCGAGTTCGGCGCGGTCCGGTGCCGTACCCCGCCAGCTCGAAGCCCGAAGGTCATCGACGACGACTCACTCACCTTCGCCCTCGCCCTGAAGGACAAGGGCGTCCCCGTCCCGGACATCACGAAGAAGCTCACCATCAAGACCGGGAAGAACGCGGGCAAGTCCCCGTCCGTCGCCTCCCTCTACCGGGCCCTGGCCGAGGCCGAGGACGCCGCGTCGGACGACGGCCTGCCGATCCGGCCCAAGCCCGTCCGTATCCGGCACCCCGACGACTCGCTGACGCCCGAGGAAGCCGACCTTCGCGAACGCCTCCAGGCCCAGGTCCTCCAGCGCCCAGAGGACGAGTAGCCAGCAAGATCAATTCAGCGCCATCCACGGTTCCATTGATCCCCGGGGCCATCCTCGCCTGGACCGCCGAGTGGTACGTGCGGGAGGAGACGCTGCGCGCGGCGAACATGGCGCTCATCGGCTACCACCAGAAGCTGCCGCTCACGCCAATCTTCGGTTCCGGCACCTTGTCCTCTTCAGACGGGCAGCGGTTCCCCGCTCGCGGCAAGTCGGTCACAGCCAGGGCTTTGAGCAGGTATTTCGCATTCGAAGGGCTGAGCACGTACACCCACGTAACCGACCAGCACACCACCTACGGCATGAAGATCATCGTCGTGACCAAACGCGAAGCCCATTACGTCCTCGACGAAATCCTCGGCAATGCGACCGACATCCCGATCACCGAGCACGCGACCGACACACACGGGGTGATCCTGGTCAACTTCGGACTGTTCGACCTGCTCGGGCTGCAGCTCTCGCCGCGCATCCGGGACCTGGGCGAGATCATTCTGTACCGGACCGGGCAGAAATCCGAGTTCGAGTCGGCATTCCCGCTGGCCGGGCCGCTGTTGACCCGACGGTGCAACATGGAGCTGATCGCCGAGCATTACGACGATCTGCTCCGGTTGGCCGGGTCGTTGAAGTTCGGGCACGCCACCACCTCGCTGCTGGTCGGCAAGCTCTCCGCCTCGGGCAGGCAGAACGCACTCACCGCGGCGCTCAAGGAGTACGGGGCGCTGCGCAGAACGATCTACGCCGCCCGCTACCTGTCGGATCCGGCGTATCACCGCAAGATCTCCCGTCAACTGAACAAAGGCGAGTCGCTGCACGCCTTGAAGCGGGACCTGCTCTACGCGCACGAGGGCACCATCCGGGCCCGCCACCTCGAACAGCAGACCGCGCAGGCGTGGTGCCTGACCCTGGTGACCAACGCCGTGGTGGCGTGGACGACGGAGTACTACGGCTTAGTGGTGGAGTCGATGCGGGCAGCAGGGCGGCGCATCGACGACGAGGTCCTGGCCCATATCTCCCCGGCGCACAGCGAGAACATCAACTTCTTCGGCTCCATCGACGTCGACATCGAGGGCGAACTGGCGCAGCTCGGCCCGACCGGCTACCGGCCGTTGCGCGTGCGCGACACCCTCTTCTAACGCAGCAAGGGCTCAGCGGACGATCGTGACACCGAAGCGTCTACCGCCCGAGAGCGAGTCGGACGGCGGTGTGTGTCCGGCAGACCCGGGCTCAGCGCGTGCCGTTGACTTTCTGGTCGATGTCGAGGGTGAGCTTCAGGGCGTCCAGCGTGCTGGCCGGGGTGATCTGGTTGTCGGCCTCGCCGCGGAGCACCGCTAGAACGTGGTCGATCATCGCGGTGTACTGGTCGGCGGGCGGCAGCTCCAGCTCGCGGGCGCCGTCGGCGGTGTAGGCGGTGACCGCACCGGTCGGTTTGCCGTCGAAGCCCATCGTCGAGGCGGCGTCCAGGACACCGTTTATCTCGTTTCCTTTCGTGTGAACGTTTCCGGTCGTGCGGTTCGCTCGTCAGGCGTTCTGCGTATTGGTGGGCGCGGATAACAGGCCGAAGCGGTTGCCGCGCGGGTCGACGAGTCGCGAGTAGACCAGCCCGTCGGGATTGGTGTCCGGGCCGAATTCGGCGGTCGCGCCCAGCTTTTCGGCCTTGGCGGTCGTCGCGGGCACCTCGGTGACCAGGAAGCACGGCATCAGGTAGTTGACGCCCTGGCCGGTGGCGACGTGGTCGTACATGCCTCCCGACGGCCACTGGTTGCCGGTGAAGATGTTGTAGTACTGCTTGCCCCCGGCGGTGTCGTCGAAGACGAACCGCCAGCCGAACGCCTTGCCGTAGAAATCCTCGGTGGCCTTGGGGTCGGTGGTGCCGATCTCGAACCAGGCGTACGAGCCGGGCGTGGGTTGCCGCGCCAACTGTTCCATCTGCTGCTGGCCCTGCTCGGCGAAGTCCTGGAGCCGGTCGGGCGTCTGGTTGTTGGCGAACAGCGAGAAGACGTTGCCCGCCGGGTCGCTCATGCGGGAGAACGTGGTGACATCGCTGACCTGGGTGGCCGCCACGACCACGCCCGCGCCCAGTTCCTCCAGCCTGGCCTGGTCGGCGGCCACATCGGTGGAGAGGATCGAGACGTTGACGGTCTCCTCGAGGCTGGCGGCGTTGTCGTAGATCGCGCCCATCGGGTACGGCATGCCATGCCAGGCGCCATGATCCGCGTGTAGGTAACCCCGCCGACCGAGGAGTCCGGGTCGACCGCGAAGTGCCAGCCCAGCAGCGATCCGTAGAAATCCCGCACGGCCCGGCCGTCGGCAGTGCTGATCTCGAACCACACGACGTTGCCCGGAACCAGGAAACCCATCACGCACTCCTTGCGGTCGAGGAACAACCACCGGCCGCGCGGCGGGTCAGCGGTTCGCCCAGGCGGGCTGCCTGGACGGTTCTCACGCTAGGTGTCTTTGAGGACCGGACATGTCCTCAAAGGAGGGCATACTCGGAAGGGTGACCAACGACATGCCCGCCCGGATGCTGCGCCTGCTGTCCCTGCTCCAAACGCGCCGGGAGTGGTCAGGCACCGAACTGGCGGACCGGCTGGGCGTCACGGTGCGCACCGTGCGCCGCGACATCGACCGGCTCCGCGAACTCGGCTACCCCGTCGACTCCGGACCCGGGCACCACGGCGGTTACCGGCTCGCGTCCGGCGCGGACCTGCCCCCGCTGCTCCTCGACGACGACGAGGCGGTCACCATCGCGGTCGCGCTGCGCACCGCCACCAGTGGCGTCACCGGGATCGCCGACACCGCGCTGCGCGCACTGGCCAAACTGGAACAGGTCCTCCCTACCCGGTTGCGCGGCCGCGTGACCGCCCTCCAGCAGACGATCACTCCGCTGGCCTTCACCGGCAGCAGCCCACAGGCAGACCCCACGGTCCTCGTGACGGTGGCCGCGGCCTGCCGCGACCACGAGATCCTCACCTTCGACTACACCACCCGGCACGGCACCACCAGCCTGCGCCGGGTCGAACCGCACAGCGTGGTCGCCGCCGCCGGCTTGTGGTACCTCATCGCCCACGACACCCACCAGGTCGACTGGCGCCTGTACCGGCTGGACCGGCTGACCAACCCCGCCCCCACCGGGCGCCGCGTCCCACCACGCGAGCTACCCGCCCCGGACCCGGCCGCCTACGTCGCGGACAAGATCACCGCCGCCCCGGCCCGCTACCGCGCGATCGCCACCATCGCCGCCCCCGTCGACGCGGTGTGTGCCCGCGTCTGGGGCGCCCTCCCTGGACGCATCACCCCCGTCGACGAGCACACCTGCACGGTCGACCTGTCTGGCGATCAGCTACCCCGCATCGCCGCCATCCTCGCCGGCCTTGACGCCGACTACACCCTCGACGCCGACCCCGAGGTGCTGCACTACCTCGCCATGGTCGCCGACCGTGGTCGTGGCGCCTCCGACCAGGCTCTCTCATAAACGGGGGGCCCATTCTGAGAAGATGGTCCACAGTGGACTCGATGGCGGCCGGGGACCCCGCCGCCGGCACCGATCCCAGACGACCGCCCGGCCGCGGACATCCGCGTCGGGTATGCGAGGTGCTCGCACCTGACTCAAGAGCTGCAGTCACAACTGGATGCCCTGGAAGCGCACGGCATCCCGCGCGCCAAGATCTTCGCCGAGAAGGTCTCCACCCGCGTGCGGGTCCGCCCCGAGTTCGAGAAGGCTCTGGACACCGCCCGGCAGATCAAGGCCCTCGCCCCGCACTGGCGGGTGATCCTGACCGTCTACGAGATGAAACGGCTCGGCCGGGATTCCGCCGAGCTGACCGCGCTGGCCGACCACCTCGCCGCGCACGGCATCGCCCTGGAAATGCTCGCCGGACCGTTGACCGGGATCTACGACCCCAGCGGTACCGGGCGGGTGCTGTTCGCGTTCTGCGCCGCGATGGCCGAAACCGAACGCGAGAACATCCGCGAGGCCACCTTGGAGGGACTGAACGCGGCTTCCCGCAAGGGAAACCACGGCGGCCGCCCGCCGGTGATCACCGACGACATGCTGCACACCGTGCTCCGGCGCCGCGCGAACGGCGAGTCCGTCGAAGCGATCCACCCGGACCTGATCATCCCCACCGGCAAACGCAAGGGACGCAACCCGAGCCTGGCCAGCATCTACCGGGCACTCGCCGAGCACGAGAAGGCGCAGGCGTATGCAACGAAACACAAGGTCACCACGCGGGTGGCAAGTTTTGGCACGGTACACGACCTGGGGGCGACCCGTGAGCTTCGGTCGGACCTGTCCGACGACGAGGTGGCCGACATCCTCTGGAGCTTGGACTCCACCGAGTACTGGACGCTGCTGGTCGATTAGCGGGGTGGACAAACGAGCGGTTCGGAACGTGGCTGGCCGACGCGTGGGCCTGCCTACTCCTGGCCGACCCCTTCAGGAGGTGAGAGCGATGCTCGGCCACCCATGATCACGCCGAGTGGAACGCCAGTGCTGGGGCCCACCGCCGTGGTGTTCCACTCGCTGCGATCTCCGGTGATGGCCGTCGAGTCGTACCGGTCCAGCAC